>CAZUYG010000282.1:1533-5295 GCA_964624265.1 uncultured Candidatus Odyssella sp. | reverse complement strand
GGCCGTCGGCGGCTGCGGCTCCCTGTCGGCGAACCAGGCGGCGCCGCGAGCGGTCTTCACGGCCAGGGTCGCGTGGCTGTCGTGCAGCGCGCCGCCGCGCGCGTCGCGCTGCGCGTGGGTCCACAGACCGGTGTGCCACACCGAGGGACCCTCCGGATCGAGCCGCGCCACGACGCCGAGCGAATAGGCGAGGTCGCCGCGCCCGGCAAACTGCTTCCGCGCCGGCGAAACGAGCCAGCGGCGGATCGACGGGCTCAGAATGCCGGCGTCGCGGTCGAACGCATGCAGGAACGCGAGATATTCGGCGGCGCTCAGGCTCCAGCCGCCATAGGACGAGAGCGCGGCCCATTTGCCGAGCCTGCCCTGCGCGACGCCAAGCGGTTTCAGCACCGCCTCGCGACAGTAGCTCTCGTAGTCGCGGCCCGAAGCCTGCTCGATCACGGCGCCGAGCAGCAGATAATTCGCGTTGACGTATTCGTAGGCCTGGCCCGGCGGGCGCGCGAGGCGATAGGTCAGCGCGCGCTTGGTCGCCTCGGTGATGTGCGCTTCACGGCTGCCGTACTCGCGCAGATGGGCCACGAGCGCTACGCCCGAGGCGGGATCTGGATTGGCCTTGCGGCTGAAGCCGCTGCGATGCGCCAGCAATTGCTCGATGGTGATCGTGGCGACGCGCGGATCGGCCGGCGCGCCGTGGCGGCGGAAGAACGGCCCGAGAGCCTCGCCGAGCCGGGTCTCGAACGAAAGCTTGCGGTCGCGCACGAGCGTGGCCACGCAGGCGCCGGTGATGGCCTTGGCGAGGCTGGCGAGCGGCAGCGGCTGCGCCGGGTCGAGCCCGCCATAGGCCTTCACCAGCGCCAGCCGGTTTGCATAGCTCACGGCAAGAACGCCGCGTTCGACCCTGTGCCGCCGCATCCAGTCGCGGAACACCGCATCGAAAACGGCGACCGTGCCGGGGGCCTCGGCCCGGCCCGGCGCCGCCGCGCCCAGCGCGCAGGCGGCAACCGCCGCGCCGATAGCGGCGCGCGTGCAAAGGCGGCTGGGCGTTCGCGCGTATCCCCTGGTCATGTCCCGTCGGCCGGGCCCCTGGATCCCGCCGGCCTGCTATTTCATACGCCGCGAGCCAAGAAATCGTTATCCCCGCCGAGGCGATTTCGTGCTTCCGGCCCGCCGGTCCGGCCGGCCGGGGGTCACAATCCGGGTGCGGCGGTGCCGCGGGGCCGCCAGCCCTGCGGCTGGTCGACGAGGCACACCACCTTCGCGACCGTCAGCCGGCTGCGCAATTGCGAGCCGATTTCCACCCAATTGCGCGCGTTCGGGCGCGGCAGGGCCGCCGAGGCCTCGTCGGCCGGGGTCACGCTGGCGCGCTGCAGCGCGGCGCGGATCGAGCTCAAGTCGGACGTGAACACGCGCCCGCGCCGCGTGCTGCCGGCCACGGTCGTGCCGATCACGTGCCCGGTCGTGTCGAACACCGGCCCGCCGCTGATGCCGCCAAGGTGCTCGTCGCCCTCGGGCACGCGCTCTTTCTCGGCCCACACCAGCACCGGCTCGTTCGTGTTGTAGCGCCCGCGCGCGCGCATCGTGGCGCGGCCGATGAGCGTCGAGATCACCGCGCCCGGCTCGCCCTTCGGGTAGCCGTAGTGATAGGCGGTCTGGTTGAAGCGCGGCTCGTCGCGCGAGAAGGCGATGTGCGGCGCGCCGCGATCGGTGCGCAGGATGGCGACGTCGGCGGTGCGGTGGACGTAGACGCTGCGCACGAGATGGCCGACGCGCGGGCCGGTCAGCACGAAGATGCGCGAGCAGCCGTCGGCCACGTGGCGCGCGGTCATCCAGACGCCGCGCCCGTCGAGCGAAAAGGCCGTGCCGGTGGAAGACCGGGCTTCGGCCGGAACGGCGATGTCGACCGAGGGATCGCCGGAGGAGGGCGGCGGCAGCGGGCGCACGCCGTCCGGCCGCGCGGCGTCGGGCCGCGGGCGGCGCGGCGTCTCCGGGGCGGGGCGGCGCGGCTCGTAGCGCGGTGTCTCGCGCTGGAACGAGCCCATCTGGCCGAGCACGCCCACGGCCACGAGCGCCGCGATCACCAGGACGGTGAGGAGCGAGCCGCGCATCCGGTCAGCGCGAAACCGAGGTGGCGACGATGACGCCGGCGGCAACCTTCACGAAAGCGAGAAAGATGGCGGCCGCCATCTCGCCGTCGGCGATGCGCTTCGGCAGCCCGCGCAGGACGAGGTCGACCACTTTGAACGCAATGAGCTGCACCACCACGGTCAGGATGCCCCACATCAGGATGTCCAGCGTCGTGACGCTGCCCGACAGCGAGCCGGCCAGCGGGATCGCGAGCCCGAGGAAAGCGCCGCCCAGCGCCACGGCGCCCGCCGTATTGCCGTCGCGGACGAGCTTGATGTCCTCGTAGGGCGTGATCCACATGTAGATGCCCATGCCGCCGATCAGGATCGCGAAGGTCGTGACCAGATGCAGCGCGAGCACCGGCGCCCCGCTCAAGATGCTCTGGATGATGGCTTCCATGCGCGCGTGTCTCCCCGTGATGGCGGGCCGGCGCGGCGCCGCACCCGCTGGATATTAAGGGGCGGGAAGGCTAGTTACCAAGCTGTCAGCCTCTCCTCGTCCCCCCACGCAGCGGAAGAATTCCATGGCCGAGAGCTACGATCTCGTCATCATCGGCGCCGGCCCCGGCGGCTATGTCGGCGCCATTCGCGCGGCCCAGCTCGGCATGAAGGTCGGCGTCGTCGAAAAGCGCGCGAAGCTCGGCGGCACCTGCCTCAACGTGGGCTGTATCCCCTCGAAAGCGATGCTGCAAAGCTCGGAGAAATTCCGCGAAGCCACGCACAGCTTCGCCAAGCACGGCATCAAGGCCAGTGTCGCGCTCGATCTGCCCACGATGCTGAAGCGGAAGGACGGCGTCGTCGATCAGCTCACCAAGGGCGTCGCCTTCCTGTTCAAGAAGCACAAGATCGACCATCTCCAGGGCCACGGCACGATCAAGGCGCCGGGCGTGGTCGCGGTCGACGGCAAGGAGATCAGGGCGAAGACCATCGTGATCGCCACGGGCTCGGAATCGACTCCGCTGCCGGGCGTGACCGTCGACGAGAAGCGCATCGTCACCTCCACCGGCGCGCTCGAACTGAAAGAAGTGCCGAAGACGATGATCGTCATCGGTGCGGGCTATATCGGCCTCGAGATGGGCTCGGTGTGGAGCCGCCTCGGCGCCAAGGTCACGGTCGTCGAATACCTCGACCGCATCACGCCGGGCATGGACGGCGAGGTGGCGAAGCAATTCCAGCGGGTGCTCGAGAAGCAGGGCCTCGCGTTCAAGCTCGGCAGCAAGGTGACGGCGGCCAAGGCCGGCGCCGGCGACGTGACGCTCACGATCGAACCAGCCAAGGGCGGCACGTCCGAGACGCTGACGGCCGAGATCGTCCTCGTCGCGATCGGGCGGCGGCCTTATCTCGAAGGCCTCGGCCTCGATGCGCTCGGCGTCGCGCGCGACAAGCGCGGCTTCGTGCAGGTGGACGCGCACTATCAGACGAACGTGCCCGGCATCTACGCGATCGGCGACGCGATTCCGGGGCCGATGCTCGCGCACAAGGCCGAGGAAGAGGGCGTTGCGCTCGCGGAAATCCTCGCCGGCCAGGCGGGGCACGTGAATTACGAAACCGTGCCGGGCATCGTCTATACGTGGCCGGAGGTCGCCAGCGTCGGGAAAACCGAGGAGCAGCTGAAGGATTCCGGCATCGCCTACAAGTC
>CAZUYG010000282.1:0-1433 GCA_964624265.1 uncultured Candidatus Odyssella sp. | reverse complement strand
GCGCCGCGCCAGGCAGGGCCGTGCCAAGTCCGGGATCGCCGCCATCGAATGCGCGAGTCACGGCGACGCTGTGCGCCGCCGAGATTCTCGGCATGCTGGGCTTCTCGGCGGTGCCGGCGCTGCTGCCGGAGCTGCAGGCGGCGTGGCGGCTTTCGGCCACCGAGGCCGGCACGCTCACCGGCGCGTTCTTCGCCGGCTACATGGTGGCGGTGCCGATCCTGACGGCGCTCACCGACCGTTACGACGCGCGCCGGATCTATCTCGGCGCGACTCTGCTCGCGGCGCTCGCCAATCTCGGCCTCGCATTGCTCGCGCGCGATTTCGCGTCCGGCGTCGTCTTCCAGATTCTGGCCGGCATCGGCCTGGCCGGCATGTACATGCCGGGGCTGAAGCTGCTGTCCGATCACGTCACGGGGCCGAAGCAGTCTCGCTTCGTCGCGTTCTACACGTCGAGCTTCGGCATCGCCGCGTCGGTTTCGTTCGTGGTGGCGGGCGCCGTCGCGGCGCTCATCGGCTGGCACTATGCGTTCGGCCTCGCTTCCGCCGGCGCGATCGTGGCCGCGCTCCTCACGCTGCTCGTGCCGCCGGGCGCGCGCGCCGCGTCGGATGCGCGCTCGCTGCTGCGGCTGCTCGACGTGCGGCCCGTGCTCCGCAACCGCACCGCCATGGTCTACGTGTTCGGCTACGCCGCGCACAATTTCGAGCTGTTCGCGCTGCGCGGCTGGATCGTCACATTCCTCGTCTTCAGCCAGTCGCTGCAGCCCCCGGGCGCCACGGTGTGGAGCGCGCCGGCGGTGGCGGGCGTGGCCACGCTGCTCGGCGTGGTGACCAGCATCCTCGGCAACGAAGTCGCGATGCGCTTCGGGCGCCGGCGTTTCATCCTGTTCGTGATGCTGGTCACGGCGGTGCTCGTCTCCACGATCGGCTGGGCCGCCGCGCTGCCCCACACGGCCGTGGCGCTGCTGTTGATCCTGCACGCGATGATGATGACGTTCGATTCGGCCTCGCTCACCGCGGGCGCGCTCGCCGCGGCGCCGGCCGGCTATCGCGGCGCAACGATGGCCGTGCATTCCGGCCTCGGCTTCGGCGCGGCGTTCCTGGGGGCGCTCGCGATGGGCGCGGTGCTCGATCTTGCCGGGCCCGGCACCGTGCTGGGCTGGGGTTTCGCGTTCCTCACCGTCGCCGCCGTCGACGCGTTCGGCGCGCTGCTCGTCTGGCTGTGGGGGCGCGAGCGCCCGGCACGGACCACGGCCGCCGGAAGCTGAAGCGCGGCCATCGCGGCGCCCGGCCCGGCCCGCGTTTCCATAGGCCGGCATGAACTGCGGCTGAACGCGGCTCTCAGGCTCGGTTCACGGGGCGCGGGGTATAACGCGCACGTCGGGTACGAACGAACCCCCTCAATCTCTCGATGGAGCCTGCAATGAAGACCCTCC
>CAZUYG010000281.1:0-5295 GCA_964624265.1 uncultured Candidatus Odyssella sp. | reverse complement strand
AGGGCCGAGCTCGCGAAAGCCGGGACGGCGCGGCGGATGCCGGCTCGCCCGCCCTAGTCTTCCGGCGCGCCGCGCGCACGCGCGGCGGCGCGGCGCATCTGGGAGGACTCGAGTTCAGCCAAGACGCGCGCCGCGACGGGGTCGCGCCCGATGTTCGCCCAGTAGGCCGCGAGCCGCGGATGCGGCGCGAACGGATCGCCGCCGGCGAACAGCGCCGGATACATGCGCGCCGCGCGCGCGGCGAAGAACAGCAGCGGCGCCAGCGCGCAATCGGCCGTGGTCAGCCGGCCGCCGAGCGCATGCGTGCCACCGTTCAGGGTGCGGTCGATATGCCCGAGCGCCCGCTCCACCGCCTCGCGCGGTGCCGCGTCGGCGCCCGCGCCGGCTTTCGCGGTTTCGAATAGTTCCTTGAGCGGCGGCGCCAGATACTCGTCGGCGAACCGCGCGAGCAGACGTGCCCGCGCCCGTTCGTCCGGCGCCGCCGGGCGCAGCGGCGGGTCCGGAAAACGGTCTTCGAGATACTCCACGATGATTTCCGATTCCGGGATCACGGTGCCGTCGTCGAGCACCAGCGCCGGCACGAGGCCGAGCGGATTGATGGCACGGTAGGCGGCCGAGCGCGCCCCGCCGGGCGGCGGCGTCAGCGCCGCCGTCAGGCCCTTGGCGTAGAGCGCCATCCGCACGCGCGCCGCGAACGGCGAGTGATCGAGATCGTAGAGACGCATGCCGGGAGTTTCGGCCGCCGCCGCGCCGGGGGAAAGCGCGAAAATGACGCCCCGCCGTCCCACGGCGGCCGCTGGCTCCGCGGCCTCGCCGTGCTATCGTGGCGCGATATCCGCCGGGAGCCGTCCGATGATCGAACTTCGCGACCTTTCCTATGTTCGCCTTGGCACGCACGACCTCGCCGCGGCGGAACGCTTCGCGTCCGACATCGTCGGCCTGCAGCCGATCCGGCGCTCGGCGGACCGGATCTATTTCCGCAGCAACTATCGCGACCACTCGCTGTGCTATTTCCGCGGCGATGTGAAGGAGCAGGCGGTCGGCATCGAGCTCAAGAACCCGAACGGGCTCGATGACGCGATGAGCCAGCTCGCGGCGGCGGGCCGGCCCGTCCTGCGCGGCACGCGCGCCGAATGCGCCGACCGCGCGGTCGAGGATTTCTGCTGGTTCGCCGATCCGACCGGCAACCGCATCGAGCTGGTTGTCCGCCCGCACGAGGCGAACCGGCGCTATTTCCCGACGCGCGACGCCGGCATCAAGGGGTTCGGCCACATCGGGCTCAACACCACCGATGCCGCGCGCGACGAGCGCTTCTGGACGTCGCTGTTCAGCGTCCGCGTGTCCGACTGGATCGGCGCGGCGCCGCTGCTGCGCATCACCAAGATCCATCACCAGCTCGCTCTGTTCCCGACCAAAGGGCCGGGCGTGCAGCACATCAACCATCAGGTTCACGACGTCGACGACATCATGCGCTCCTGGTACTTCCTGCAGGAGCGGCAGGTGAAAGTCGTGTTCGGGCCGGGCCGGCACGCGACCTCGGGCGGCTATTTCCTTTATTTCGAGGGCCACCAGGGCATGGTGTTCGAATATTCGAACGCCGACCGCACGATCATCGACGACGACGAGACGCACCGCCCGCGCCAGTTTCCGATGGAAGCCGCTTCGTTCTGCGTGTGGGGCAGCAAGCCGGACATCGCCGAGTTCCAGTGAGCGGGAGCTGCCGCATTTCGCCCGTGCTGCGGCGGCGATTTCGCGAGCCCGCGATCTTGCATCCAGGCGCCAGCCGCTCGCCCGCGCGCAGCGCTTGATCGCCGCGCCGGTCCGCCCTGCCTTGATCTGGGTCAAGGCTCGTCGCGCGGGTGTCACAAAAATGAAACCTTCCCTCATGTGAAAGGCGGAGCCCGTGCCGAACCGCAACAGCGATGCACCGCCCGGCGCCGCGCCGATGAAGGGCAACGGCAGGAGCCGCGGGCGCGTGCGCCCGGTTGATGCGGGCGACACGGCGACTCGGAACGATCCTCCGGGGATAGAGCGCGAGACGGTCGCGCGGCGAATCACGCGGGCGCGCACCGTTCAGGCGGCCACGCTCCGGCAATTGCTCGACCACCATGCGCGCTCCTCGCCGCCCGAGGGGCTCATTGCCGGCCTCCAGGCGCTGATGGACGGCGCCTCTCCGGACGACCGGCGGCAGCTGCGCAAGCTGCTGAAGGAGGGTCCGCCGAGCTCCGACGGCGCGGCGCGCCCCGACCCCGATGCGGAACTCGCCCCGGCATGGCGGACCGGCGGATACCCATACCGGAACCTGCTCTCGCGCAAATCCTACGAAAAGCAGAAATTCCGGCTGCAGGTCGAACTGCTGAAGCTCCAGGCCTGGGTCAAAGCGACCGGTGCCCGCATCGTGATCCTGTTCGAGGGCCGCGATGCAGCCGGCAAGGGAGGAACGATCAAACGGTTCATGGAGCACATGAACCCGCGCGGGGCCCGTGTCGTGGCACTCGAAAAGCCGAGCGAAATCGAACGCGGGCAGTGGTACTTCCAGCGCTACGTGCAGCACTTGCCGACCCGCGGGGAGATCGTGCTGTTCGACCGCTCGTGGTATAACCGCGCCGGCGTCGAGCGCGTCATGGAGTTCTGCACCCAGGCCGAGTACGACGAGTTTCTCCGCCAGACCCCGGAATTCGAACGTCAGCTCGTGCGCAGCGGCGTACACCTCTTCAAGTTCTGGTTCTCGGTGAGCCGCGCCGAGCAGCGCCGCCGCTTCAAGGAACGGAATCTCCACCCGTTGAAGCAATGGAAGCTGAGCCCGATCGATCTCAAGTCGCTCGACCTGTGGGACGAATACACGCGCGCGAAGGAGGCGATGTTCCTCAACACCGACACCTCCGACGCGCCGTGGACCGTGATCAAGAGCGACTGCAAGAAGCGCGCGCGGCTCAATGCGATGCGCTTCGTGCTCGGACGGCTGCCGTATGACAATCGCGATGCGGATGCGATCAGCGCCACCGATCCGTTGATCGTCGGCCGCCCGTCGCTGACGCCGAACGCCGCCGACGATCAGCTCGCCGGGACGGGCCCGGGCTGAGACGCGCCCGGCAGCGCCGAGCTTGTGCCGCCCCGCCGCGACCGCACGCGACGCTACTCGACCCGCGCGCCGCGGCTCACCACGGCTTCCTCGCCGACGAGGCCCTTGGGGCGCAGCAGCAGCACCGAGGCGAGCACGAGGCCGATCAGGATCACCTGCAGCGCGCCGGCGCGCACGGCGAAGGCGCTCGGCAGGGCGGCGGCCATGAACCAGCCCGAAAAGCTCCACAGGCCCCACACGCCGACGGCGCCGATGAGGGCGCCCTTGTTGTTGCCGCTGCCGCCGACGATGAGCATCACCCAGATCTGGAAGGTGAGCGTCGGCATCGCGTCGTCGGCGCCGACATAGCCGATGAAGCTCGCATAGAGCCCGCCGCCGAGGCCCATCAGCGCGGAGCCGATGACGAACGCCTGGAGACGATAGGCGAACGCGTTCTTGCCGAGGGCGCCCGCCGCCACTTCGTCTTCGCGGATCGCGCGCAGCACGCGGCCCCAGGGCGAACGCACCATGCGCTCGAGCGCCCAATAGGCGGCGCCGACGATGGCTACGATCATCGCGAGGAAGAACAGGTTCGCGTTGACGCGGTCGACGAACACGCTCGCGAGCGGACGCGGAATCGAGACGCGGCCGTGCGTACCGCCGGTGAGCGACTCCCAGTTCAGCGCCACGAGCTGGATCGTCACCGCGATGCCGAAGGTCGCGATCGCGAGATAATCCTCGCGCAATCGCAGAGTCGGAATTCCGACGACGAACGCGACGAGGCCGGCCGCCGCCATCGCCGCAAGCAAGGCGAGCGGAATCGGCACGTCGAACCCGCCGACGCGGTCGGCCGCCGCCGGGCTCGCGAGGATCGCGGCCGTATAGGCGCCGACGATGAAAAAGCCGACGACGCCGACGTTGAACAGGCCCGCGAAGCCCCATTGCAGATTGAGGCCGAGGCAGACCAGGCCGTAAATCAGCGCGAGGCAGAGGAAGAAGACGAGATAGGCGGCAATGTCGATCATGCCCGCCCCCCGAGAATTCCCTGCGGGCGGACGAGCAGGATCAGGAACAGCACGCCGAACGAGATCGCCGCGCGGTATTCGGGTCCGATGATCTGGACCGCGAGGCTCTCGCTGACGCCGATCACGAGCCCGCCGAGCACGGCGCCGTAGATGCTGCCGATGCCGCCCAGGACCGCCGCCGCGAACAGCGGCAGCAGCAGATCGAAGCCGATCGAGGGCCGCAACTGGATCGTGAGGCCGATCAGCACGCCGCCGACGGCGGCGAGCGAGGCGCCGATCACCCAGGTGGCGCGGATCACGGCCGCCACGTCGATGCCCGATATCGAGGCGAGATCGGGGTTTTCGCGAACGCCGCGCATCGCGCGCCCCATCTGCGTGCGCGTGAGAAACAGGTGCAGCGAAACGACGAGCAGCGCCGTGATGCCGACGAGCGCGATCTGGTCCGGCGTGATGCGGAGGCCGGGGCCGAAGCGGATCGCGATCTGGATCTCGCGGCTGAAATATTCGGGGTCGGCGCCGTAGCCGAGCACAACGAGGTTGCGCAGCACGAGCGCCGCGCCGAACGCGCCGATGACCGAGGCGATCGCGATCTTCGCGCGGCGCAGGCGCCGGAAATAGACCGCATCGAGGATCAGCGCGAGCGCCGACGCGGCGAGGATCGAGGCGAGCGCCGATACGATCAGCGGCCAGCCGAAGGAAAACGGTTCGAACGGACCGCCGAGCAGCGCTTTCAGATCCTGCGAGCCGCCGATGGCGCCCAGCACCGCGAGCGCGAAATAGCCGCCCCAGGTGATGAACTCGCCATGCGCGAAATTCGCGAAGCGCAGGATCGCGTAGGTCAGCGTGATGCCGATCGCGCCGAGGCTGATCGTGGCGCCGATCACGAGGCCGTCGAGGATCGACTGGAGCCAGATCACGTACGTCATGGCCGGTCTCCGGCCACAGCGGCTGCGGCGGGAGCACCGCCGAGGTAGATTTCGGCGACCGCCGCGTTCGCCGCGACCTCCTGCGCCGGGCCGGTCAGCCGCTCGACCCCTTCGGCGAGGATCAGCGCGCGGTCGGCGGTGGCGAGCGCCGCGCGGACGTTCTGCTCGACGACGAGCACGGCGACGCCGGACTGCGCGACGCGGCGGATCATCGCGAAGACATGCTCGACGACGATCGGCGCGAGTCCGGCCGAAGGCTCGTCGAGCGCCAGCACCCGCGGCT
>CAZUYG010000280.1:0-5305 GCA_964624265.1 uncultured Candidatus Odyssella sp. | reverse complement strand
TGCGCGCGCGGCCGAGCGCAGCGTTGGACGAGCGGGATGCAAGCGGACGCCCCACGATGTTGACCCGGATGCTGACGCGCCAGCGGACGGATGCTCACGAGTGCCGACGTTTGCTGCTGGCGGTTCGCGTCCCGCCCTCGGCATGCGATTGGCGGCCGCCGGTCGCGTTTCCCGCGCAAAAAGCCCGGAAATGCCGGTGCCGACACCGGCATTTACCGGCATGGCATCGGCATTCACCGGCATTTTCGGCGCGAAAAAGCCCGGCAATGCCCGGGAAAGCCCGTGAATGCCGGTGTATTTTCTCGCGCGCGCCGGTGGCCCCGGTGCGGGCCGTTGCCGCGCTGTCATGGCCGTTGTGCGGTGCGGCGGGCGCGGGCTACAAAAAGCGGGGGCAGGCTTCGCGCCGCGAATTCTGCCGGAGCCCGCCACCGGGCGATCGACCTCGCCGCCTGGCGAGCGCGTTAGAGGGGCCGCCGTTCACGTGTTCAAGAAAATCCTGATCGCCAATCGCGGCGAGATCGCCTGCCGCGTCATCCGCACCGCGCGCCGCATGGGGATCAAGACGGTCGCCGTGTATTCCGACGCCGACGCCGACGCCCTGCATGTGCAGATGGCCGACGAGGCGGTGGCGATCGGCCCGGCGCCCTCGGCGCAGTCGTATCTGCAGATCGAGAAGATCATCAAGGCCTGCAAGGACACCGGCGCGCAGGCCGTGCATCCCGGCTATGGCTTCCTCTCCGAGAACCAGGCCTTCGCCGCCGCGCTGCGCAAGGCCGGCATCAAGTTCATCGGCCCGCCGCGCAAGGCCGTGGCCGCGATGGGCGACAAGATCGAATCGAAGAAGCTCGCCAAGGCCGCGGGCGTCAACACGGTGCCGGGCCATCTCGGCGTCATCCCCGACGCGGCGGCGGCGGTGAAGATCGCGCGCGAGATCGGCTATCCGGTGATGATCAAGGCCTCGGCCGGCGGCGGCGGCAAGGGCATGCGCATCGCGCACAACGACGCCGAGACGGAAGAGGGCTTCCGCTCCGCCACGGCCGAAGCGAAGAACGCCTTCGCCGACGACCGCGTGTTCGTCGAGAAATTCGTCGAGCAGCCGCGCCACATCGAGATCCAGGTGCTGGCCGACGCGAAGGGCAACTGCGTCTATCTCGGCGAGCGCGAATGCTCGATCCAGCGCCGCCACCAGAAGGTGATCGAAGAGGCGCCGAGCCCGTTCCTCGACGCCAAGACGCGCAAGGCGATGGGCGAGCAGGCGGTGGCGCTGGCCAAGGCGGTCGGCTACGTCTCGGCCGGCACGGTCGAGTTCATCGTCGACAAGAAGCGCAATTTCTACTTCCTCGAGATGAACACGCGGCTCCAGGTCGAGCACCCGGTGACCGAGAAGATCACGGGCCTCGATCTCGTCGAGCTGATGATCCGCGTCGCCGCCGGCGAGAAGCTGCCGTTCGAGCAGAAAGACGTGAAGCTCAAGGGCTGGGCGATCGAATCGCGCGTCTATGCCGAGGATCCGGTGCGCAATTTCGTGCCGTCGATCGGGCGCCTCGTGCGCTATCGGCCGCCGGCGGAAGACGACGCGGTGCGCGTCGATACCGGCGTCTACGAGGGCGCCGAGATCAGCATGTATTACGACCCGATGATCGCGAAGCTCGTCACCTACGGGCCGACGCGCGACGCCGCGATCGCGCGCATGGAAGGCGCGCTCGATGCGTTCCACATCCGCGGCGTGAACCACAACGTGCCGTTCCTGGCGGCGATCCTGCGCTCGCCGCGCTTCCGCTCGGGCAATCTCACCACCGGCTTCATCGCCGAAGAGTTTCCCGACGGCTTCAAGCCCGCCGAACTGGCGCCCGACGTGGCGGCGCGGTTCGTGGCGGCGGCGGCGGTCATCCACGTGGCGCAGCGCGCGCGCGAGCTGGCGATCTCGGGCCGCCGCGACGGCGTGCTGACGATGCCGGAGCCCGACTGGCACGTGCGCCTCGGCGGCGCCGGATACGACGTGACGGTGGCCGGCGCGCTGCCCGCGGCGCGCGTGCGCTTCGCGCTCGGCGGGCGCGACCACGATCTCGCGGTTTCGAGCGACTGGAAGATCGGCGAGCCGCTGTTCCGCGCGAAGATCGGCGACGACGATCTCACGATCCAGGCCGAGCGCCAGGGCGTCGCGTGGCGGCTCACCCATGCCGGCGCCTCGACGAGCGCGGTGGTCCTCTCGCGCCGCGCGGCGGCGCTGGCCGCGCAGATGCCCGAGAAGGCGGCGGCCGACACGTCGAAATTCCTGCTCTCGCCGATGCCGGGCCTGCTGGTTTCGCTGGCGGTCAAGGAGGGGCAGGCGGTGCGCGCCGGCGAAGAGCTCGCCGTCGTCGAGGCGATGAAGATGCAGAACGTGCTGCGCGCCGAGCAGGACGGCACGGTGAAGTCGCTGCACGCCAAGCCCGGCGAAAGCCTCGCCGTGGATCAGGCGATCGTCGAGTTCGCCTGACGGCGGCGCGTCCGGCCGCTTGAAATCGGCCGTCTGTCCGCTAAGAGTGCGGCATGACCGAGCCGGAACGCGCGGTGGCGCTGCGCATCGAAGGACGGGTTCAGGGCGTCTGGTACCGCGGCTGGACCGTGTCCGAGGCCGAACGCCGCGGCCTGCGCGGATGGGTCCGCAACCGGGCCGACGGCACGGTCGAGGCGCTGGTGATCGGGCCGGCGGCGCGGGTGACGGAGATGATCGCGGCCTGCCGCCGCGGTCCGCCCGCCGCCCGGGTCAGCGCCGTGGACGAACGCCCGGCCGCGGACGACGGCTCGCCGGGCTTCCGCCAGCGGCCGACGGAATAGAGCAGGGATCGGACGGAGATGGGACGGATACTCGTCGAAGGCGCGCCGTATCACATCGGCAATTTCGATCGCTACATCGGGCGCGTCATCGGCGTCTCCGACTGGCTCGTCGTGGACCAGAAGCGCATCGACGAGTTCGGCCGCGCCACGAACGACATGAACCGCATCCATGTCGATCCGGAGTTCGCGCGCGCCAACAGCCCGTTCGGCGGCATCGTCGCGCACGGCTTCCTCACGCTGGCGCTGCTCACGCACCTCTCGCAGACCGCCGAGATGATGCCCGAAGGCGTGGACTACGGCATCAATGTCGGCTTCGAGCGCGTGCGCTTCCTGGCGCCGGTGCCGGTCGACAGCGCGATCCGCCTCAAGGCCACGGCGCTCGCCTGCGAGCTGCGGCAGCCGGGCCGCTGGACCTTCAAGTGCCGCTGCAACATCGACGTGCGCGAGAGCGGCCGCGTCGCGCTGAGCGCCATCTGGAACGTCATGTTCATCAACGCCGCGCTGTCCGGCCTCAAGGCCGTCGACATGGCCGAGGCCAACAAGGCCTGAACCGGAAGGTTTCGTTAACCAGCGCTTGGCAGAGTGCGGGCCGGCCCGAAACCGCGATCCGCACCATGCGCAAATTCATCCTTCCCGTCCTGTTCATGGGCTTCATGCTGCTGAACGCCGCGCTGTTCGTGTTCATCACGCGCGAATTCGACGGCAGCAAGGTCACCACGAAGCAGACCCTGACGCGGCCCGAGCCGCGTCAGCGCTGACCCGCGCCGAACACGCCGGCGAACGACGCGCGCAGTGCGCCATCGACTTCCGCCATCTGAGCGTAAATGCCGAGATCGGCCAGCGAGGTGACGCCGTAGCGCGGGTCGGCGATCCCGCACGGCACGATTCCGGCGAAATGCCCGAGATCGGGATCGACGTTGAGCGCCACGCCGTGCAGCGAGACCCAATGGCGCACGCGCACGCCGATGGCGGCGATCTTGTCTTCGCGGCCGGGTCCCTTCTCGCGCGATCGGTCCACCCAGATGCCCACGCGGCCCGTCCGCCGTTCGCCCTTCACGTTGAAGCGGGCGAGCGTGGCGATGATCCAGGCCTCGAGATCGCACACATAGCGGCGCACGTCGCCGCCGCGCCGCGCGAGGTCGAGCATCACGTAGGCCACGCGCTGGCCGGGCCCGTGATAGGTGAACTGCCCGCCGCGGCCGGTCCGGAACACCGGAAACCGGTCCGGCGCGACGAGGTCGCCATCCCGCGCGCTGGTGCCGGCCGTGTAGAGCGGCGGGTGCTCGAGCAGCCAGACGAGCTCGGGTGCGCGCCCGGCGCGGATGTCGGCGACGCGCTCGTCCATCGCGGCCAAGGCAGTGGGGTAGGGCACCGGCGCATCGTCGATGCGCCATTCGACGGGGGCGAATTCGCCCTTGTCCGAAATCGTCGCAATGCCCAGTTCTTCTTGCGCCATGGATATCGATTTGGTATCCCAACGCGCCTTTCGCCAGCCAGGGTTATAGCCGGGCGGAAGGACGTGCAAGCTTCGGGCTTGCTGCTGTGGGCGATGCGGTCGTGGCGGAACTGGTAGACGCGCTAGCTTGAGGTGCTAGTTCCCGAAAGGGAGTGGAAGTTCGAGTCTTCTCGACCGCACCACAGCCGCCGAATCGGCCTTTGGCCTTCGACGAAACGATCACCGGCACGGGGCCCCGAGCGGGCCTTCTGCTTCCATTCCGCGCCGCGAGGGCACATGCCAGGGGCGAACGATGCGAGTAGCGGCCCCCTACGGGGCCATGCCGCGCCCGCTGTGCCGGGATCGGGCGGCGCGCGCCCGCCTGCCTGAACGCCCGGGCGAGGGCCGCCGTGGCTGAGCCCTCCGAAAACCTGACGCCATCGGCCGGCGAGATTTCGGGGCGATCCTCCGAAGCGCTGTATGGGCTGCGACCGGCCCTGGTTCGCGCGGTGATCGATGCCGCCGAAGCGAACGACCGCGAGCGCGTGCGCCGTCTGGTCGAGCCCCTGCACTACAGCGACATCGCCGACTTGCTGGAGCGGCTCAATTCCGACCAGCGGAAGCGCGTCGTCGTGTTCATCGGGCCCGACCTCGATCCCGATGCGATGGCCGAGCTCGACGATGCCGTGCGCGAAGAGGTGATGGACCTGCTCTCGCCCGAGCAGATCGCCGAGGTTCTGAACGAACTCGAGACCGACGATGCCGTGGCGGTCATCGAAGACCTCGACAAGGAGACGCAGAAGGAAGTGCTGGCGCAGGTCGAGCCCGAGGAACGGGCCGACATCGAGCAGAACCTCGCGTTCCCCGAAGACAGCGCCGGCCGCATGATGCAGCGCGACCCGGTCTCGATCCCCGAGACCTGGACGGTGGGCGAGACGATCGACCACATGCGCGAGTCGCCCGATCTCCCCGAGGATTTCTACGACATCTTCGTCACCGACGCGCAGAAGCGGCTCAAGGGCACGCTGCCGCTCAACGTGCTGCTGCGCA
>CAZUYG010000279.1:0-5332 GCA_964624265.1 uncultured Candidatus Odyssella sp. | reverse complement strand
GATCCGGCCTTCGCGCACCCGACCAAGCCGATCGGACCGTTCTACACGCGCGAGCAATGGCGCGCGCTCGCGGCGGCGCAGGGATGGCACGGAGTCGAGGATCGCGGCCAGATGCGCCGTGTCGTCGCCTCGCCGCTGCCGCGGCGCATTGTCGAGCGCGAGGCGATCGCGCGCCTGTGGCGGGCCGGCGTGTTGGCGATCTGCGCTGGCGGCGGCGGCATCCCGGTGGCACGCGAAGAATCCGGTGCGTTGCGCGGCGTCGAGGCCGTCGTCGACAAGGACCGCACCGCGGCGCTGCTCGCCGCCGAACTCGGCGCCGACGCGCTGCTGCTGCTGACCGACGTCGAGGGCGTTTACGCGGACTGGGGCAAGCCCGGCGCGCAGCTGCTCCGCCGGCTGCGCGCGCGCGACGCATCCACTCTCGCGCTGCCGCCGGGCTCGATGGGGCCGAAGGTGGAAGCGGCGACGTGGTTTGCGCAGCGCGGCAAGGCCGTCATCGCCGCGCTCGAGCGCGCCGCGCCTGCCCTCGCCGGCCATTCCGGAACCGTCATCGAACCGTGACGGTTACGACTATTACGGGTATTTTATAGATATACCACAATCTGCGCTTGACGCCGGCAACGGTACCTGCAATGTTCCTTTCCGCCGCTGTCCGCATGGAGGAACCGATGCGCCGCCTGCTCCCTCTCGCTTTCGCGCTTTCGCTCGCCGTCGGCCCCGCTCTTGCCGACGCGCCGGCCCAGTCCCGCGCGGCCGCGCCGGAGGGCTGCGCCGGCGTGGCGCTCGTCCCGGCGGCGCCCGTGATCCAGCTCGCGCAGAGCGATTGCCGCGGACAGTGCAGCACCTCGCGCGGCTACTGTCTCTCCACCTGCCGCGACAGCTTCTGCCGCGCCGTCTGCAACGACCGCTACCAGAGCTGCGTCTCCGCCTGCCGGCGCTAGCCGGGCGCGGCGTCGCGGCGCACGGATCGCGGTCTGGCGCGGCGGGGCTCTGCGGCTATACTGCGGCCGTCCTCCCCTCGAGCCGCGTTCTACATGGCCTTTCCCCCGATCGCGTTTGTCGCCGCCCCGACCAAAGAGGCCGAAGCGGCGCGCCGCATGCTCGCGCGGCTCTATCCGCATGTGCCGGTCGAACGCGCCAAAATCGTCGTCGCGCTGGGCGGCGACGGCTTCATGCTGGAGACGCTGCGCGCCAGCATCAACCGCGACGTCGCCGTTTACGGCATGAACCGCGGCAGCGTCGGCTTCCTGATGAACGAATTCCGCGCGCGCGGCCTGCAGCAGCGCCTCGCGCGCGCCGAGCGGGTGAAGCTGCGGCCGCTCGAAATGACCGCCGTGACCGTGCGCGGCCGCGAACGCCGCTCGCTGGCGATCAACGAAGTGTCGCTGCTGCGCATGACGCACCAGACGGCCAACCTGCGCATCCTCGTCAACGGCGTGAAGCGGCTCGACAACCTCGTCTGCGACGGCGCGCTGATCGCGAGCCCGGCCGGGAGCACGGCCTACAATCTCTCGGCATTCGGCCCGATCATTCCAATCGGGGCGCGCCTGCTCGCGCTGACACCGATCAGCCCGTTCCGCCCACGGCGCTGGCGCGGCGCGCTGCTGCCGGCCAGCAGCACGATCGAGTTCCGCGTCCTCGAGGCCGACAAGCGCCCGGTCGCCGCGGTGGCGGATTCGTTCGAGGTGCGTGACGTGGCGCGCGTTCTGGTCCGCGAATCGCGCGCGCATCATTGCACCATCATGTTCGACCCCGAGCACAATCTCGAAGAGCGCATCCTGCGCGAGCAGTTCATGCCGTGACGGATGCTTCGCCCGGCGCGCCGGCGCCGCCCATGAGCGCGGCGCGCCGCATCGCCGCCGCCGTCCTCACGCTGGCACTCGGCGCCGCCGGCGGCTGGCTGGCGACGCTGATCCACCTGCCGCTGCCGTGGATGATCGGCGCCATGGTGGCGACGACGATCGCCAGCCTCTCCGGCCTGCAGCTCTTCGTGTATCGCTGGGTGCGCGGTCCGAACGTGGCCGTGCTCGGCGTGATGCTCGGCAGCAGCTTCACGCCCGCGGTCATCGGACGGTTCGGCGACTGGATCACGACGATCGCCGGCCTCGCCGTCTACGTCGCGCTCGTGACGGCGATCCTCTACTGGTATTTCCGCCGCTACGGCCATTTCGACCGAGTGACGGCGTTCTTCGCGGCGAGCCCCGGCGGCCTCAACGAAATGACCATCGTCGGCCGCGAGCTCGGCGGCGACGACCGGCTGATCGCCCTCGTCCACGGCGCACGCATTCTCATGGTCGTGATGACGATCCCGATCGGCTTCATGCTGTTCGAGGACTACAGCCCCGGCGCGCGCCCGCCGATAGGCGGCGGGCTGTTCGAGATGTCGTGGCGCGAGGCGCTGATCCTCGGCGGCTGCGCGCTGGCGGGCGCGTTCGGCGCGCGTGCGATCGGCTTCCCGGCCGCGTTCGTGACCGGCCCGATGTTCCTCTCCGCGTTCGTCCACCTGCTTGGCTGGTCGGAAGCGCGGCCGCCGGCCGTCCTCATCGCCGTGGCGCAGGTCGTCATCGGATCGGGCGTCGGCGCGCGCTTCTCGGGCGTCAAGCTCTACACGATCGCGCGCGTGCTGCTGCTCTCGCTCGGCTCCACCGCAGTGATGGTGGCGATGACCGCGCTGTTCGCGCTGGTGCTGCGCCGCGCCGCCGATACCAGCATCGAGGCCATCATCCTCGCCTACGCGCCCGGCGGCCTCGCCGAGATGAGCCTCGTGGCGCTCGCACTGTCGATCGACTCGGCCTTCGTCGCCTCGCACCACGTGCTGCGCATCGTCATGATCGTGATCGTGGCCCCCACGCTGTTCCGGCGCGTCCTGTCGCGCCCGCCCAAACCGCCCGCGGCCTGAACGCCGGCCGAAACCTTATCCCCTAACCGGGGGTTAACCAGTCGCGCGGCAATCGGTTTCGTGCCACAATCGCGCGCTACGCTGCTACGCGAACAGAACAAGGGGCAAGCGACCACCCATGCCGATTTCCTCCTTCGCGATCTTCGTCATCGTCCTCGTCGTCCTCGCCATCATGCTGGTGATGATGGGCGTCAAGACCGTGCCGCAGGGCTACGAGTACACGATCGAGCGCTTCGGCAAATACACGCACACGCTGAAGCCCGGCCTGCACCTGATCGTCCCGCTGATCGACAAGGTCGGCACGCGCATCAACATGATGGAGAACGTGCTCGACGTGCCGTCGCAGGAGGTCATCACCAAGGACAACGCGATGGTGACGGCCGACGGCGTCGTGTTCTTCCAGGTGCTCGACGCCGCGAGTTCGGCCTACGAGGTGTCGAACCTCGAACGCGCGGTGCTCAACCTCACCATGACCAACATCCGCACGGTCATGGGCTCGATGGACCTCGACGAGCTGCTCTCGCAGCGCGACACGATCAACGCGCGCCTGCTGAAGGTCGTCGATCAGGCGACCGAGCCCTGGGGCGTCAAGGTCACCCGCATCGAGATCAAGGACATCCAGCCGCCGCAGGATCTCGTCGACTCGATGGCCCGCCAGATGAAGGCCGAGCGCGACAAGCGCGCCGCGATCCTCGAGGCCGAAGGCTTCCGCGAAGCCGCGATCCGCAAGGCCGAGGGCGAGAAGCAGTCGAACATCCTCGAGGCCGAGGGCCGGCGCGAGGCGGCTTACCGCGACGCCGAAGCGCGCGAGCGGCTCGCGCAGGCCGAAGCGAACGCCACCCGCATGGTGTCGGAAGCCATCGCCGGCGGCAGCGTGCAGGCCATCAACTATTTCGTCGCGACGAAATACGTCGATGCGCTCGGCAAGTTCGCCTCGGCGCCGAACCAGAAGATCCTGTTCATGCCGCTCGAGGCCTCGAGCGTGATCGGCGCGCTTGGCGGCCTCTCCGAGATCGCCAAGGAGGCGTTCGGCAAGGACGGGGCCGGCAGCGTTCCGCGCTCGCGGGCCTGAGGCGGCGCCATGTTCCAGATCGAGTTCTGGCACTGGATGGCGCTCGGCGTGGCGCTGGCCGCGGTCGAGACCGTCGTGCCGGGCGCGTTCTTCCTGTGGCTCGGCATCGCCGCGATCGTCACCGGCGTGTTCAAGCTCGTCTTCGCCGGCATGGGCTGGGAAGGCCAGGCGATCGTCTTCGGCGTGTGCGCCGTCGTTTCGACCGTCATCTGGATCATCCTGTGGCGCCGGCGCCCGATCGACACCGACAAGCCCGATCTCAACGAGCGCGGCGAGCGGATGATCGGCCGCCAACTCACCATCGAGGAGCCGCTCGTCAACGGCGAAGGCACGGCCAAGCTCGGCGACACGATGTGGCGCATCCGCGGGCCGGATTTCGTGCGCGGCACGCGCGTCAAGGTCGTCGACGTGCAGGGCACGGTGCTCATCGTCGACAAGGCCTGAGACGCGATGCCGGACAGCGCGCGTTCTCCCGCGGCGGCCAGGACGATCGGCGAGATCGCGGTGCCGGCCGCGCTCGGGCCCGACCGCATGCCCGCGCGGCGCGCCTTCGGGCCCGATCAATCGCGGCCGTTCGATCCGTTCCTGGCGCTGACTCATTTCGGCCCGCGCGAACTGCACCAGACGCAGTGGGGCTTCGGGCCGCATCCGCACAAGGGCTTCGAGACAATCACCTACATGCTCGAGGGCGGCATCGAGCACCGCGATTCTGTCGGCGGCCATGCCGTGCTCGGCCCCGGCGACGTGCAGTGGATGACGGCCGGCGCCGGCATCGTCCATTCCGAAGAGCCTCCGGCCGCGTTGCGCGAGCACGGCGGAATCGTCCACGGCTTCCAGATCTGGCTGAACCTGCCCGCCGCGCTGAAAGAAACCGCGCCCGGCTTCAGCGTGCTGCGCGGCGCCGAAATTCCGCGCGCCGAACCCGCGCCGGGCGTCACCGTGCAAGTGATCGGCGGACGCTGTGGCGACGCGGAGAGCCCGGTGCGCCTGCATTCGCCGCTGTTCCTCTGGCACGCGACGCTCGCGCCGGGCGCGCGCTGGACCTTCGCCAAGCCCGACGGCTGGGGCGCGTTCGCCTATGCGTTCTCGGAGCCCGCGCGCGGCCGACTCACGGCTTTCGACCGCGCCGGCGAGGCCGTGACTCTCGCGAACGAGGGCGGCGCGCCGCTCGATCTGCTCGTGATGGGCGGCCAGCCCTTCGACGAGCCGATCGCGAGCTACGGGCCGTTCGTGATGACCTCGCGCGAGGAAATTGTCGCCGCGATCCGCGACTACCAGTCCGGCCGCATGGGAAACCTGCCCGAATGAAGGCGCCTTCCGCCGCCCTCTTTGTCCTCGCGCTCTCGGCCGGCCCGGCGCTG
>CAZUYG010000278.1:0-5357 GCA_964624265.1 uncultured Candidatus Odyssella sp. | reverse complement strand
GACGACGACGACGAGGATGCCGAACCACACCGGATCGTAGCCGATCGCCTGCACGAGCGGCAGGAACACCGGCACCGTCACGACGATCATGCTCAGCGAATCGAGGAAGCAGCCGAGCACGATATAGACGCCGACGAGAATGAAGATCACGACGTAGGGCGGCACCGCGAGGCCCTTCACCCAGGCGGCGACGAGCACCGGCAGCTGCGTCAGCACCATGAAATAGCCGAACAGGAACGCGGTCACGGCGATGAAGAACAGCGTCGCCGTCGTCCACACCGTCTCGATCAGCGACTCGACGAGGTCGCGCCAGCCGAAATCGCAGGTGACGAACGCGATCACGATCGCGGCGAACGCGCTCACCGCCGCCGCTTCGGTCGGGCTCATGATGCCGGCGTAGATTCCCCCTACCGCGATCGCGAACAACAGCGCCATCTTCCACAGCAGCCCGATGGCCTTGAGGCGCTCGCGCCAGCCGACGCCCGGTATCTTCGGCAGGCGCTGCGGCTGCACCCAGCCGATGATCATGATGGCCAGGATGTGAAGAGCCGTCAGCGCCATGCCCGGGAACAGGGCCGCCGCGTAGAGTTCGGGCACGCTGCGTTCGGAAAACAGGCCGTAGATGATGAGGATGATCGAGGGCGGGATCAGGATGCCGAGCGTTCCGCCCGAGCCGACGACGCCGGTGGCCAGCGGCATGTCGTAGCCGTGCCTGCGCATCTCGGGCACCGCCACTTTCGTCAACGTGGCCGTCGTGGCCAGCGACGAACCGCAAATGGCGCCGAAGCCCGCGCAGGCGCCGATCGTGCCCATCGCCAGCGCGCCGCGCACGCCGCTGAACAGGGCGTTGGCCGCCCGGTAGAGCTCGCGCGACATGCCGGCGCGCGCCGCGACCACGCCCATCAGCACGAACAGCGGCACGACGGTGAGCGCGTACTTCTCCGTCATTTCATAGGGCGTGTTGCCGAGCGCGAGCAGCGCGCGGCGCCAGCCGTCGACGGCGGCGTAGCCGAGGAAGCCGACCGTGCCCAAAGCCACGCCGATCGGCACGCGCAGCAGAACGAGCGCGATCAGCGCGCCCATGGCGACGAGGCCGATCGTGGAGGCGCTCACGGCCGCGTCAATCCAGCGACGTCTTGGCGCGGTGGCGGACGCGGGGGCCGCGGCGCCACGCGCGCACGCCCACGGCCGCGATCGCCAGGGCCGACGCCGCGAAACCGACGAGCAGCGGCAGCCAGTGCCAGTAGCGCGGAATCTGCAGCGTCATCGTGGTCTCGGAGGAATTCAGCTTCTCGATCGCCGGCGCGATCATCTGGCTCAGCGTGAGCGTGACGAAAGCGAGGCCGAGCCCATAGGCAAACAGGCGCAGCGCAAAGGTGATCTTCGACGAACCGAGCGAATCGACGAGATCGACGGTCACCTGCTCGTCGCGCAGGAATACGCCGGGCAGCGCCAGGAATATGCAGAACGCCAGCGCCAGTTCCATCATGTCGACGACGCCGAAGATCTCGCGCTTGAACAGCCAGCGCGCGAACACCGCCGCCGTCGTGACGAGCACCATGAACGCGAGCGCGATCATGGCGGCGAGGGCAAATGGCCTCGCCGCCACGGCGAACGGATCGCGCGCCTGCGCCTCGGGCCGCTCGGGCTCCGACACGCGTTATTTCCAGAAATTGTTCGACGTCGCCGCGTGTTTGGCCGCCAGTTCGGCCATGAGCTTGTGAACCGCGCGCGCGGGCTGTCCCTTCTTTTCGAGATCGGCCAGCACTTTCTCGGTCACCGCCGCCGCCGCTTTGCGGAATTTCGCATCTTCCTCGGGCGAAAGCTTGATGATCTCGGTGCCCGCTTTGATCATCGCCGCCTTGCCCGGCGCGTCGATGCTATCGAACCGCTTGCCCGGCTCGCCCATCCCGCCGAGGTCGGCCATCGCGTCCATGAAGATCTTCTGGTTCGCCGCGCCCAGCGATTCCCAGGAGCGCTGGTTCATGCAGGTGCAGAAGCTCACGACGTAGGAATACATCTCGGTCGTGTATTTCGTCACCGGCCCCATGCGGAAGGCGATGCCGGCGCCGCCGTAATCGATGAAAGCGCCGTCGAGCGTGCCCTTCTGCATATTTTCGACGATTTCGGGCGAGGGGATGCCCACCGGCGTGCCACCGAGCTCGGCGATGTAGTCGCGCACGACGGGCGAGGCGAAGCGGATCCGCAGGCCCTTCAGGTCCTCGGCCTTGCGCACCGGCGTCTTCGCCGTGTGAATCTGCCCCGGCTGGTGCGTGTAGATCTGGAGCGGCTTCAGGCCCTGGTGCTCCTTGTCGAGATAGGCGCGCACCGCCGGCTCGTTCATCACCTTCGAGCCGATCTCGCCGCTGCCGAAGAGATACGGCACGTTCGAGATATCGGTAAGCGGAAAGCGCCCGGGCGTGAAACCGTGCACGAACCAGGTGATGTCGGCCTGGCCGGAGCGGGCGAGATCGGCGTAGCGCGCGCCGGGGCCCATCTGCTGATTCGGGAACACCGTGATCTTGATCTTGCCGCCGGACTTCTTCGCGACGAGATCGACCCATTCCTGCAGATATTTCGCGTAGGGATGCTGCGGAATGACGAACTGCGCGAGCTGGAGGTGGCCCTCTTGCGCGCCGGCCGGCGCGGCCACGGCGAGCGCGGCGGCGGCTGCGGACAGTGCCCCGATCGTACGTTTCATGGCGATTTTCTCCTCCCTATGCGTTCGCGCGATAATGCCGGGTGGCCGGGTCGAGTCAAGCAACGGACGTTCTCAACGACTGAGAATTGCGTCGCAAACCGGCGCGCGCGGCGCCGCCGGTCGTGTTCATCCGCGCGGCGCGGCGAACGCCGCCACGGTGCGCGCGAGCCGGTTCGAAAGCCCGCCGGGCAGTACGGCATCGAAGCATTGCGCAAGCTCGGCGTAGTACCAGGTGGTCCCCTCGAAACCGCCGCTGAACCGTGGCCACAGCCGGTCACCCTGCACGCGAAAGTCCTGCAGGATCGCTTCGGCGTTGTGAGTCTTGTCGGCGAGCGAAACCAGCAGCGAGGCGGCAGGCTTGCGCGGCAGCGCCGCCAAATATGCCTCTTTGCGCGCGCGCCAGGGCGGCTTCGGCTCCGTCCAAGCGTCGGTGCAGTCGGCGACGATGCCGGCGACCGCATCGCCGAACCGGGTTCGAATCTCCGCCAGGGTCGCGTGGCCGCCCTGATCCTCCGCCGCGTCGTGCAGGAGGCCCGCGATGGCCTGGTCTTCGTTCCCGCCATGCTCGAGGACCAGCGATGAGACCGCCATCAAATGCGAAATATAGGGGATCTCGGTTCCCTTGCGGCGCTGCGCGCGGTGCAGCGCGTGCGCGTAACGAAAGGCCTCGTCGTACCGTTCGGTGAGCATGGCCTCCTCTCATCGCCTGCCGGCGCGGCTTCAACCCAGGAATGGCAGCCGCAAGCCCTTCGCTTTGGCGGTGTCGATCGCGATGTCGTAGCCGGCATCGGCGTGGCGCATCACGCCCGTGCCGGGATCGTTGTAGAGCACGCGCGCGAGGCGCTTCGCCGCCGCGTCGGTGCCGTCGGCGAGCACGACCATGCCCGAATGCTGCGAATAGCCGATGCCGACGCCGCCGCCGTGATGGATGCTCACCCAGGTGGCGCCGCTGGCGGTGTTGAGCAGCGCGTTCAACAGCGGCCAATCCGCCACCGCGTCGGTGCCGTCGAGCATGCCCTCGGTCTCGCGGTTGGGGCTGGCGACCGATCCCGAATCCATGTGATCGCGGCCGATCACCACCGGCGCCTTCAGCTCGCCCTTCCGCACCATCTCGTTGAAGGCGACTCCGACGCGGTCGCGGTCGCCGAGGCCGATCCAGCAGATGCGCGCCGGCAGGCCCTGGAACGTGATGCGCTTCTGCGCCATGTCGAGCCAGTTGTGGAGATGCGCGTCGTCGGGCAGCAGCTCTTTCACCTTCGCGTCGGTTTTGTAGATGTCCTCGGGGTCGCCCGAGAGCGCGGCCCAGCGGAACGGGCCTTTGCCCTGGCAGAACAGCGGGCGGACGTATTTGTGCACGAAGCCCGGGAACTCGAACGCGTCTTTCACGCCGACTTCCTGCGCCATCTGGCGGATGTTGTTGCCGTAGTCGACGGTGGGGATTCCGCGCCGATGGAAATCGAGCATCGCGCGGACCTGCACGGCCATCGATTCCTTCGCGGCTTTCACGACGGCGGCAGGATCGCTCTGGCGCATGCGCTCGGCCTTCTCGAGCGTCCAGCCGGCGGGAAGATAGCCGTTGAGCGGATCGTGCGCGCTGGTCTGGTCGGTCACCGCATCGGGCCGCACGCCGCGCCGCACGAGCTCCGGATAGATTTCGGCGGCGTTGCCGAGCAGGCCGATCGAGAGGGCCTCGCCCTTCGCCGCCGCGCCTTGCACCATCGCCAGTCCCTCATCCAGGGAGTTCGCGCGCTTGTCGAGGTATTTGAGCTGCAGCCGCCGCTCGATGCGCGAGGGCGCGCACTCGACGCAGAGGATCGAAGCGCCCGCCATCGTCGCCGCGAGCGGCTGCGCGCCGCCCATGCCGCCGAGCCCGCCGGTCAGGATCCAGCGGCCCTTCATCGTGCCGCCGTAATGCTGGCGGCCGATCTCGGCGAAGGTCTCGTAGGTGCCCTGGATGATGCCCTGGCTGCCGATGTAGATCCACGAGCCGGCCGTCATCTGGCCGTACATCATCAGATTTTTGCGGTCGAGCTCCTGGAAATGCTCGAGCGTCGCCCAATGCGCGACGAGGTTCGAGTTCGCGATCAGCACGCGCGGCGCGTCGGCGTGCGTCTTGAAGATGCCGACCGGCTTGCCCGACTGCACGAGCAGCGTCTCGTCGTCATCGAGCGTCTTCAGCGCGCGCACGATGCGGTCGAAGCTCTCCCAGTCGCGCGCCGCGCGGCCGATACCGCCATAGACGACGAGCTCCTCGGGCTTCTCGGCCACCTGCGGATCGAGATTGTTCATCAGCATGCGCAGCGGCGCTTCGGTCTGCCAGCTCTTGGCATTGAGCTGGTCGCCGCGCGGCGAACGGACCTCGCGCGTGTTGGCGAAGCGGTTATCGGGCATGGGGCTCTCCTCTCGACTTCCGGTTCATATCACGCGGTCGCGGCGCAGCGATTCGATTTCGTCGGGCGAAACGCCGAGCACGTCGCGCAGCACGTCGTCGGTGTGTTCGCCGAGCACCGGGGCGCGCGCTGTGCCGGGCGATTCGCCGCCGAACCGCACCGGCTGGCGCACCAATGGCGCCGCTGCGAGGCTCGGTTGGCCGGGATCGAGAATCATGCCGCGCGCCTTGTTGTGATCTCTCGCGGCGACTTCGGAGATCGACCAC
>CAZUYG010000277.1:0-5364 GCA_964624265.1 uncultured Candidatus Odyssella sp. | reverse complement strand
AGCGCGTAGGTCTTGGGCAGGACCTCGCCGAACACGATGAACAGCGCGCTCAGCACGATCGTCGCATAGATCTCGCCCCCGGCGCCGAACCAGCTGAGAAACAGCGATGTCGTGAGCACCGCGGCCAACGGGCCCACGATGTTCTGCGCGGTCAGCAGCGAGCCGATCATGCGCTCGCGGTTGGAGCGCAGCGCGTTGACGACTCCGGCGCGCGGATCGCCCTGGCGCTCGAGCTCCAGCATCCGCGGCTGCGAGGCCGCGGTCAGCGCAGTCTCGGCTCCGCCGAAGAACGCGGCGAGAATGAGGAGAATCGCAATCGGAATGAGCGTCAGCAGCATATCCATGTTGGCGCTTCCAATGTCCGTCTCGTTCGTTCGCGGCGCCGTTCAGACGGCGCCGTGTGCACGCAGCGTCGCAATCACCTTGTCCGCCGGAACGTCGTTGGCGACGAAAGCCTCGCCGATGCCGCGCGCGAGAATGAAGGTGAGCGCGCCGGCGCGCGCCTTCTTGTCGGTGTGCATGTGGTGAACGAGCCGCTCCGCCGGCCACGTCCGGCCGGCCAGCGTATTGGCGCGCAGCGACGTGGGGAGGCCGGCCGCCGCGAAATGCCGGCGCACGCGTTCGCCCGCGTCGGCGCCGCAAAGCCCGAGCGCCGCGGAAAGATCGAATGCCATGACCATGCCGAGCGCCACCGCCTCGCCGTGGCGCAGCTCGTCGCCGAATCCGCACTCCGCCTCGAGCGCGTGGCCGAAGGTGTGGCCGAAATTGAGCAAAGCGCGCCTGCCGGCCTCGCGCTCGTCCTCGGCCACGATCGCGTCCTTGGCGCGGCAGCTATAGGCAATGGCGCCGGTGCGTTCGGCGCCGGCGCCGGCAACGATGGCCGGCCATGCGCGCTCGAGCCAGCCGAAGAACGCTTGGTCCGCGATGAGGCCGTATTTCGCCACCTCCGCATAGCCGGCGAGCATGTCGCGGCGCGGCAGCGTGTCGAGCAACGCCGTATCGGCAATCACGGCGCGCGGCTGATGGAACGCGCCGACGAGATTCTTGCCCTGCTTCGTATCGATCGCCGTCTTGCCGCCGACCGAGCTGTCGACCTGTGCGAGCAGCGTCGTCGGTATCTGCACATAATCGATTCCGCGCAGGAGTACGGCGGCCGCGAAGCCAGCCAGATCGCCGATCACGCCGCCGCCGAACGCCACGATCACGTCGCCGCGGTCGATGCGCTTCTCGAGCAGGGTTTCGCACAGGGTTTCGAGCATCGCGAAACTCTTCGTCGCTTCGCCGGGCGGCAGCACGACGGTTTCGCGTACGAGGCCGGCGCGGTCGAACGAGCTCCCCAGCCGCGCGCCGTGCAGACGATCGACGGTCTCGTCGGTGACGACGAGCACGCGGCGAAGCTTCGGATGGCTGCGGCGCAGCGCCGCGCCATCGCCGAGCGCGCCGGCGCCGATGACGATGTCGTAGCCGCGGGCGCCGAGCTCGACGCGCACGCGTGCGGCGCCGTCCGGGTTCGCGAAATCGGCGGGCGCCGTGCTCATTGCGGCCGTCCTTGTGATCGCGCGCGAAACGCCGTCAGCGCCGCCATCACGCGTTCCACGGTCGCCGCAGCGGGCGCTTGGCCCGTTTCGACCGTGATGTCGGCTTCAGCGTAAACCGGGTCACGCTGCGCAATCAGACGCGCGAGGATCTCCCGCGGATCGCCGTTCTTCAGCAGCGGACGGTGGCCGCGCCGCGAGACTCGGTCGAGGAGCGTGTCGAGATCGGCCTTGAGCCACACGGTAACGGCGCGCTCCTTGATCCGCGCGCGCGTCTCGGGATCCATGAACGCTCCGCCGCCGGTGGCGAGAACGCCGGCCGGGCCGTCGAGCAGGCGCGCGATCACGCGCCGCTCGCCGTCGCGGAACGCCGCTTCGCCGTGCTTCTCGAAAATCTCGGAGATCGTGCTGCCGGCGGCGCGCTCGATCTCGGTGTCGGCATCGAGGAACGGCACGCCGAGCCGCTGCGCGAGCCGGCGCCCGATCGCCGACTTGCCCGCACCCATCATCCCCACCATCACGATCGGGCGATCAAGTTCTCCGGCGTTCGTGGACGGACGCAGCGCACTCATCGCTTCTGGTGCGGGCGCCCGCGCATTTCCGGCCTCACGCCGCATTGTCGCCATACTCGTGGACTTAGCATCACCGTCATCTGGGGGGCCGGTTTTCGAAGCTCGCATGCGGGCTTCGGGCGCCGGCCTTTGCTTGAAGGGGTCTTGCCCTAGAACATGCGGCTTCCGGCGAAAAATGCAACCGCGCCAGTCGTGGCGTTCGTGCTCGCCGTGACTGGCGCCGCTGGCGCCGGGGCGCAAGGCATCAAGGATCAGCCCGGCGCGCCGGCGCGTCCCGCCGCCGCGCCGGAGGCCGATAGCGCCGCGAAAACGGCGTCGCGCGTGCGCGAAACCGAGCGCAGCGTCTCCGCCCCGGACGCTGCAGCGCCATCCGCCGATACGCAGGCCCGGCGCTTCTCCGGGGATGGCGGAATTGGCGGCGCTTACTGGCGCGGCACGCCCTTCGCGCTGATCGCCGAAACGCTGCCGCGTCTGCCGATCCGCATCGTCTCGCCGGTGATGCGCGCGCTCACGCTCGAAGTTCTCGCGGCGCCCACGGATGCGCACGGCGGAAAGTGGATGGCCGCGCGTCTCGCCGCGCTCCGCGCAGAGCGGCTTTACGCGATGGGGCATCTCGAGGCCGCGGACGAAGCATTCCTTGCCGCGAATCTCGCCAAGGGCGATCCCGCGCGCGCGCCCGCGGAAATCGAAACCAAGCTTCTGCTGCGCGGCCCGCGCGCCGCCTGCGCCGCCGTCGCCGGGCATTTGGCGGCGCGGCGCACGCTCTATCTCGAGCGTGCCGGCATTGCCTGCTTGGCGCTGACGGGAGAGCACGCCGAGGCGGCGGCCCGGCTCGGACACTTGCGCGAGCGCGGCTACGATGTGAGTGAATTGTTCGGCGGCCTCGTCTTCGCGCAACAGGCCGAACTGGCGCGGCCGATGGCGCGAATCGCCGGAGCCGATGCATGGTCTTTGCGCTTGCTGGCCGAAACCGCGCTGCCCTGGCCCGAGGATGCGGCGCGCCTCAGTGCCCCCGCGCTGCTGCGAACCGTCGCACTCAGCGCGAACGGGCCGCTGGCCGTGCGTATCGGCGCGGCGGAGCGCGCTTTCCTGCTCGGCGCCATCGACCGCAGCGCTCTCGTTGCGCTTTACGGGGCGATGCGTTTCAGTGGCGAAGCGCTCCGCGGAGCCGCGCACAAGAGGCCCGGAGCGTACACGCCGGCCAAGCGCGCGATGCTTTACCAGGCGGCGTCGCTTGCCGCCGATGCGCCGGCGCGCGTCGCAATTTTGGCAAACTGGTGGCAGATCGCGCGCGCCGAGCACGCCGAGCTGCTCGCCGCGCTGGTGACCGCGCCGCTCGTTCAAGACATCGCGCCGGGGGCGGCGTGGGGCGAGAACGCATTGGCCGTTTCCCGCGTACTATTCCAGGCGGGCGACCTGGAACGTGCCCTCGAATGGTACGGAAGTCTCAGGGGCTCCGCGCTAAACGACACGGAAGCTTTCATGCAGCTCGGCGCGATCGCGCGATTGGCAGATGCGGCCGGCAAGGCCGGCCCGGTGGCCGATACCGGGGCCTGGATCGCCTATCAGCGCGGCCAGGACCACGGTGCGCGGCGCATTGCGTTGCTGCACGCGCTGGCCGAAGGGCTGGCCGCGCAAAGAAAGAACGCCGTCTCGGATAAGAACGCCTTGCTCGGGCGAAGCCTGGGCGCGGGCGCACGCGACGTCGATCGTCCGCTCGCCGACTGGCGGGAAATCCGGGCGGCCGCCGAAGCCGGACGACAGGGGGAAGCAATCCTGCAGATGCTGACGGTCCTCGGCCACGACGGCGTTGCCCGCGCGGAGCCGCTCGCACTCGGTGCGGCGGTCGGCGTTCTGGCCACGCTCGGTCGCGGCCCGCAGGCCCGCCGGCTCGCCGTCGAAGCCGCACTCGCCAACGGATTTTGAGTACCCCCATGCCACGACCCGCACTCGCGCTCCGCGTCACCCCGCGCATCGAAGCGTTCCTCGAAATGCTCGTCGCCGAACGCGGCGCCGCGCGCAATACGATCGACTCCTACCGGCGCGATCTCGCCGATGTGGAGAGTTTCCTCGCGCGCCGCGATCGCGGCATCGAGGCGGCGTCGACCGACGATTTGCGAGACTACCTCGCCGCGCTCAACGCGGGTGGGGCGACCGCCTCGACGGCCGCGCGGCGTCTCTCCGCGCTCCGCCAGTTTTTCCGGTTTCTCTATTCCGACGGCGTGCGCGGCGACGATCCCACCACGACGATCGAGTCGCCGCGCCGCGGCCGGCCGCTGCCCAAGCTGCTGAGCGAGGATGAAGTCTCGCAGCTTCTCGCGCGGGCGCGGGCCAAGCGCGGACCCGAAGGCTTGCGGCTCACGGCGCTGCTCGAGACGCTCTACGCCACCGGCATGCGCGTTTCCGAACTGGTCAGCCTGCCGCTTTCCGCCGTCGCGCGCGATCCGCGCTACATCCTCGTGCGCGGGAAGGGCGGCAAGGAGCGTCTCGTGCCGCTCAGCGAGCCGGCGCGCGAAGCGCTCAACGGCTACAAGTCGGTGCGCGGCCAGTTCTGCCGCAACGGCGTCGAGTCGCCCTACCTGTTTCCCTCGCGCGGCGGCAGCGGATACCTGACGCGCCACCGTTTCGCGCAGCTTCTGAAGCAGCTTTCCATCGAAGCCGGGATCGCTCCGGCCAAGGTTTCGCCGCACGTCCTGCGGCACGCCTTTGCCACGCACCTTCTGAACCGGGGCGCGGATCTTCGCAGCGTGCAGCAGATGCTCGGCCACGCCGACATCGCGACGACGCAGATCTACACGCATGTCCTCGACGAGCGCCTGAAATCGCTGGTCGAGACGCACCACCCGCTCGCGCGCGCGCGCCGGCGCTAGGCCAGGCGGCCCCGGCCGCGTTTTAACGACGCGGCCGGGGCGCTGGCCCTTTCGGAGACACTCGCCTAATCTCCGGCGCTGCCACTGCAGCTCCACGGAACGCGCGCAAACGTCTCCCGCATGTGCGGCATCGCCGGACTGATCATGAAGAATGGGCGCGCGCCGCCGCTGGCCGTGCTGGAAGCGATGCAGCGCGCGCTCGCGCATCGCGGACCCGAAAGCGCGGGCTCCTACGTCAAGGGGGCCGTGGGCTTCATCCAGACCAGGCTCGCGATCATCGACGTGGCCGGCGGCGATCATCCGCTCTATGGCCCGGGCGGCAGCGCGCTGGTCGGCAACGGCGAGATCTACAATTACGTCGAGCTGCGTCAGGAGCAGGCCGGCCGC
>CAZUYG010000276.1:0-5367 GCA_964624265.1 uncultured Candidatus Odyssella sp. | reverse complement strand
TGCAGGGAAACCTCGACCCCGTTCTGTTGCTGGCGGGCGGCGCCCCAATGAACGCGCGCATCCGGGAGATTCGCCGCGCCTTCGCGGGCCGACCCCATATTTTCAACCTCGGCCACGGTGTTCTGCCGCCGACACCGCCCGAGCACGTTGCGGCGCTCGTGGCCGCCGTTCGCGCGGCGCCATGAGCATCGCCGTCGTCTTGTTCAATCTCGGCGGACCGGACGGGCCGGAGGCCGTCGAGCCGTTCCTGTTCAACCTGTTCAGCGATCCCGCGATCATCGGCTTGCCCGGCCTGATGCGCCGTCCGCTGGCCCGGCTCATTTCGCGGCGGCGGGCGCCGGTGGCGCGCGAGATCTACGCGAAGATGGGCGGCGGCTCGCCGATCCTCGGCAACACCGAAGCGCAGGCCAAGGCGCTCGAAGCGCGCCTGAAAGACGGCGGCGTGGATTTCCGCGTGTTCATCGCAATGCGCTATTGGCGCCCGTTCGCCGCCGAGACGGCGCGCGCGGTCGCGGCCATGAAACCCGAGAAAGTGATTCTGCTGCCGCTCTATCCGCAATATTCGACGACGACGACGGCTTCATCGCTCGAGAACTGGCACGAGGCCGCGCGCGACGCCGGGCTTTCCGCCGAAACGCGCGCCGTCTGCTGCTATCCGGCCGAACGGGGCTTCGTCGCCGCCATAGCCGATGCGATTCGCGAAACGCTTGCCGGATGGAACGGAAACCCGCCGCGCATCCTGTTTTCGGCGCATGGCCTGCCGAAAAAGGTGATTCGCCGCGGCGATCCGTATCAATGGCAGGTGGAGCAGACGGCGGCTGCCGTGGCCGCTTCGCTGGGCAAGGCGGCGGCCGATTGGGTCGTGTGCTATCAGAGCCGCGTGGGCCCGCTCGAATGGATCGGGCCTTCGACCGACGAGGAGGTTCGCCGCGCGGGAAGTGACGGCGTGCCGGTGCTCGTCGCGCCGATCGCGTTCGTATCCGAACATTCGGAGACGCTGGTCGAGCTCGGCGTCGAATATCGCCACGTTGCCGAGCAGGCCGGCGTGCCCGCCTACATGCGCGCGCCCACCGTCGATGCGCGCGAATCGTTCATCGAAGGGCTCGCGGGGCTGGTGAAAGGCGCATTGCGGCGGCCCGCCCCGATCGCGCCGCACGGCGGAACGCGAATTTGCCCGGCCGAATTCGGCCGCTGCGCGCTCGGCGCATCCTGACGTCCGGCAAGAAAAAGGGGCGGCCCCGCGCGGAGCCGCCCCTGAATCGAGCCTTATCGTTTCGGCGCTCAGGCCTTGAGAGCGGCCTTCACGCGTTCTGGCGACATCGGCAGGTGCCGGAGCTTCACGCCGGTCGCCGCGGCGATCGCGTTGGCGATGGCCGGCGCGATCGGCGGCGTGCCGACCTCGCCGATGCCGCTCGGCGGATCCTTGAGCGACGGCATGATCTTCACATGCACGTCGGGCATCTCCTGCATGCGCAGCACGCGATAGGTGTCGAAGTTCGACTGCTGCACCTCGCCGCCCTTGATCGTGATCTGCTCGTAGAGCGCGGCGCTGATGCCGTAGGCGACGGCGCTCTGGATCTGGGCTTCGATGATCGCCGGGTTGACGGCGACGCCGGGATCCACGGCGCACCAGACGTTGTGCACGCGGATCTCGCCGCTCTGCCGATCGAACGAGATTTCGGCCACCTGCGCGGAATGGTTCTTCATCGGCGAGGAGACCGGCAGCTCGGGCCCGAAATCGGCATAGGCGAAGCCGAGATGACGCCCTTCGCGCTTCTTGCCCCACTCCGCCATTTCGGCCGCGGCCTTCACCACGGCCGCCGCGCGCGGCTGCTTTTTCAGAAGCTCGAGGCGGTAGGCGACCGGATCCATCTTCTTCTCGCGCGCAAGCTCGTCGATCAGCGTTTCGACCGCGAATTTCGTGTAGCCGCAGCCGACCGCGCGCCAGAAGCCGACGTCGACGCCCCGCGGCTCGCGCAGGAACTCGATCGACGTCGCCGGCATGTCGTAGACGAGCTCGGCGCCGTCGTCGAAAGCCGGATCGCGGCCTTTCATCGCCTTGAACGCATCCGGGATCGAGCGCGCGAAGATCGACTCGCCCACCATGCGATGCTGCCAGCCGACGACGTTGCCGTCCTTGTCGAGGCCGACCTTCAGGGCCTGCACCGTCAACGGACGATACTTGTCGTTCTGGATGTCGTCCTCGCGCGACCAGATCACCTTCACCGGCTTGCCGCCGCTGTGCATCGCGAGGCCCATCGCATCGAATGCGAAATCGAGCTCGAAGCGCCGGCCGAAGCCGCCGCCCAGGAACGTCGAATGGACGGTGATCTTGTCCGGCGTCGTCTTGAACACGATCGCGCCCACGACCTGGATCAGCGTCGGCGCCTGGGTGGGCGCCCACACTTCGAACTTGCCGTCGGCGAAGCGCGCGGTCGCGTTCATCGGCTCCATGCAGGCGTGCGACACGTGCTCGGTGACGTATTCGGCCGTGATCGTCTTGGCCGCGCCCGCGATCGCCTGGGCGGCATCGCCGTGCTTCTCCACGGTGACGCCGGCCTTCTTCTCGTCGCGCGCGATCGCGAGATACTCTTCGACCAGCTTGTCGCTGTCGTAGCTGCGCGCAGGCGCCGCCTTCGACCACTCGACCTTGAGCGCGGCCTTGCCCTTTTTCGTGGCTTCCACCGTGGTGCCGACGACGGCGACGCCATACGGCAGCGGTGCCACCGCGACGACGCCCTTCACGGCCTTGGCCGCCGCGTCATCGACCTTCTCGGGCTTTTCGCCCTGCACGGGCGCGCGCAGGATCGCGGCGTAGAGCATGCCGGGCAGCTGCACGTCCATGCCGAACTGAGCCTTGCCGGTGACCTTGGCCAGCATGTCGACGCGCGGAACGGGTTTGCCGATGTAGCGCCACTGCGCGGCCGGCTTGAGATCCTTGTCTTCGATCTTCGCAAGCTGGGCGGGCACCTTGGCCTTCGCGGCGAGCGGGCCGTAGCCGATCTTCCGCTTGGTTTTCGCGTGCACGACCATGCCCGGCTCGGTGGACAGCTCGCCCACCGGCACCTTCCACTGCTCCGACGCGGCCGCCAGCAGAACCTGGCGCGCCTGCGCGCCCGCGACGCGCAACGGCTGGAAATAGTGCTGGGTCGTGCGGCTGCCGCCGGTGGCCTGCAGGCCGCCGAAGCCGGGATTGCCGAAGCTCTTCGCATCGGACGGCGCCTGCTCGACCTTGACCATCTTCCAATCGGCGTCGAGCTCGTCGGCGAGCACGGCGGGCAGCGCGGTCATCACGCCCTGGCCCATTTCGGCCGCCGGCGCCATGATCGTGACGGTGCCGTTCGCGGCGATCGTCACCCATGCATTGGGTTTCAGCCCCGCGCCCTGCGCGTAGGATTTGGCGGAGAGGCCGCCGAACGCGACGGCGACGGAGACGCCGCCGGTGGTGGCGAGAAACGCGCGGCGCGAGAGCGGTGTGGCCTGGATTGTTCCGGTCATGGCTCAGGCTCCCTTGGCGGCGCGCTGAATCGCGCTGACGATCTTGTTGTAGGTTCCGCAGCGGCAGATGTTGCCGTTCATGTGCTCCTTGATCTGGTCGCGCGTCGGCGCCTTGTTCTTCTTCAGCAGCGCGGCGGCGCTCATGATCTGGCCGGACTGGCAATAGCCGCATTGCGGCACCTGTTCGGCGATCCACGCCTTCTGCAGCGGATGCGTGCCGTTCGGCGACAGGCCCTCGATCGTCGTGACCTGCTTGCCGGCGACGTCGGACAGCGCGGTGACGCAGGAGCGCGTCGGCTCGCCGTTCACATGCACCGTGCAGGCGCCGCATTGCGCGACGCCGCAGCCGAATTTCGTGCCCGTGAGCTTCAGATGCTCGCGGATGACCCAGAGCAGCGGCGTGTCGGCGTCGGCTTTGACGTCGACCTTGCGCCCATTGATGGTGAAGGCAGTCATTCTGTGGTTCCTCCCGCCTGGAATTTGTATCGTCGCGGCCCGCGCGAGACGGCGGCCTCTTTGCCGGGCGGCGAAGGCCGCGACATTAGCACCGCATTGACAGACTGTCGCGGGCACCGATGAGTAACCGCCGCGCGCACCCGAAAAAAGCGGCCGCGCCAATGCTGCGCTGCAAGACGAGGACGGGATGAGCTGGTTTCTCTGGGTGAAATCGTTCCACGTGATCAGCGTGATCGCCTGGATGGCCGGGCTTCTCTACCTGCCGCGCCTGTTCGCCTATCACGCCGCCGCGGCCAAAGGCTCGGACGCGGCCGCCACGTTCGAGATCATGGAGCGCCGCCTGCTGCGCGGCATCATGAACCCGGCCTTCATCCTGACCTGGACGTTCGGCCTGATCCTCGTTTTCGTCTATCCCGCCGAGGCCGCCATCGACTGGGCGCGGGGGTGGGTTTACGTCAAAGCCGCGGCCGTCATCGCGATGACCGTCCTGCACCATGTCTACGCGCTGTGGCGCAAAGACCTTGCGCTCGGCAGGAACACCCGCCCGCCGCGCTTCTACAAGATCTGGAACGAGGTGCCGGCCGTGCTGATGATCGTGATCGTCATCATGGTGATCGGGAAGCCGTTCTAGCGACACACCCCATCGTTGCGGCGCCTTCGCCGCTTTCGCGCGGGCGGCAAGAGCGATAGAAACCTGCCCATGACCGATACCCTCGACGGCCTGCCGATCCGCCCCATTCTGAAGTCGCTCGTGAACCCGCCGGTGTTCAAGCCGGTGCCGCCGGGCGTGCGTTTCATGCAGTTCAACGAGGGCGCGTGGCCGCCTTCGCCGAAGGTGACGGCGGCGATCGCCGAGGCGGCCCAGCACGTGAACCGCTACGGCGATTCGCATTGGAGCAAGCTCGCGCCGGCGATCGCCGCGCGCACCGGGGTGGCGCAGGATTGCATCGTGTGCGGCAACGGCAGCGCCGAGCTGATCACGCTGGCTTCGACCGCGTTCATCGAGCCGGGGCGCAATGCCGTGGTTTCGACGCCGACGTTTCCGCGGCTGGGCGGCGCCAGCCGCATCGCCGGCGGCGGCGTGAAGGCGGTGCCGGTGAAGCCGGACGGCTCGCACGACATCGAGGGATTGCTGGCGGCCGTGGATTCGGAGACGCGCCTGTTCTGGCTGACCGCGCCGAACAACCCGACCGGCGCGACGGTGGACGCCGCCGAACTCGCGCATATCGCGAAGGCATTGCCGCCGGGCGCGATCCTGGCCGTCGACGAAGCCTATGGCGAGTTTTCGCGCGCGGCCGGCGGCCTCGATGCGCTGGAGCAATTGAAAGGCATCGCGCGGCCGTGGTTCGTGCTGCGGACTTTCTCCAAGGCCTACGGCATGGCGGGCCTGCGCGTCGGCTACGGATTCATGAG
>CAZUYG010000275.1:0-5382 GCA_964624265.1 uncultured Candidatus Odyssella sp. | reverse complement strand
CAACTCCGCGCTCGATGGTGTGTGGGGCTCCTCCAGAATCCCCATCGTTCCCCGCTGCCCCGGTTGCGCGATCTCCTCATCCGACAAGTACCGAACCGCTCCCAGGTGGCTTGCCTTGATGATCGTCTTCGCCGTGAACTCCAAGAACCCGGCGATGAAGGGCTTCAAGCTCAACACGAAGCAGATCTATCTCGCGCTCGCCGCGCAGGTGCCGGTCAACGGCAAGATCGCCGCGAACCCCTACAAGAAGTGGAAGGACGTCGATCCCTCGCTGCCCGACGTCGACATCGTCGCGTTCATCCCGGGCGAAAAGCACGGCACGCGCGAGGTGTTCGAGGAGAAGACGCTCGCCGAAGGCTGCAAGCAGCTGCCGGAGGTCAAGGCCATCGCCGACGACAAGGCGCGGCATCAGACCTGCGTGCGCGTTCGCAAGGACGGCGCCACGGTCGACATCGACGGCGACTACACCGAGACGCTCGCCCGCATCTCGCAGCAGGCGAACGGCGTCGGCGTGTTCGGCCTGTCGTTCTACGAGAACAACCGCGACAAGATCGCCGTCGCCACCGTGAACGGCATCCAGCCCACGCTGCAGACGATCGCGAAGGGCGAATATCCGGTCTCCCGGCCGCTCTTCATCTACGTCAAGAAGGCGCACATGGGCCAGATTCCGGGTCTCGTCGAGTTCGTGAACTTCTCGCTCAGCCCGGCGATGATCGGCCCCAACGGCGCGGCGGTGAAGAAGGGTCTCATCCCGATGCCCAATCCCGAAGCGCAGGCGGTCCGCGCGGCGATCAAGGCCGGCACGACGCTCTGATATCGGCGCGGGCGGCGGCCGCATCGGCGGCCGCCGCCCGATCCCGCCGAACGAATCCCGAGTAGGCGGCGGCACGGCCGGCGCCGGAACGAGCAAGCGATCCGATGCAGACTTCCGTCGTCCTCGTCGCCGTCGCGCTGCTGGCGCTGATCAGCTTCACGCTGGGCCGCCGGCGCGCGATCGTCAGCGTCCAGGGCGCCACGGCCAAGCTCCATTCGCGTCCCGGGCATTACGGCTGGTACGTGGTTCTCTGGACGGCGCTGCCGGCCTTCGGGATCATGACGCTCTGGCTGCTCCTCCAGCCGCTCGTGCTGACGCAGCTGATGGAACCGAAATTGCCGGATTCGGTTCGCGAGCTGTCGTCGGACCAGCAGTCTCTCGTCTACAACCGCATCCGCACGATCGTGCACGAGCTGACGCCGCTCGGCTTCGGCCAGCTGCGCGACGTCGCCGCCGCCAGCGACAGCGTCGAGAAAATCCGCGCGCTCATCGAGCAGCCGGGCTACGAGAACCTCAAGGCGCGCTGGCCGGTCTTCCAGATCCGCGACGCGAACAACGTCTTCCTGATGAAGCTCGCGGCGGAACGCGCGCTCCAGCAGAAAGTCGGCGGCTACGCCATGCCGGTCGCCGTGCTGCTGTTCACCGTGGCGGGCTTCCTTTACGGGCGCCGGCGCGTGCTGCCCGAGTTCAGGGCGCGCAACAAGGTCGAAAACGCGGTCAAGATCCTCCTGATGCTGAGTTCCACCGTCGCCATCCTGACGACGGTCGGCATCGTGCTCTCCGTGCTGTTCGAGTCGATCAAGTTCTTCTCCGTCGTCTCGCCCCTCGATTTCTTCTTCGGCACGGTGTGGGATCCGCGGTTCACCGCCGTCGGCCGCGAGGGCTCCGAAGCGGCGCAGTTCGGCCTGCTGCCGCTGCTCTGGGGCACGCTGTTCATCACGGCCATCGCAATGGCCATCGCGATGCCGATCGGGCTCCTGTCCGCGATCTATCTCTCGGAATACGCCTCGCCGCGGCTGCGCGCCGTGGTCAAGCCCCTGCTCGAGATCCTCGCCGGCATCCCGACCGTCGTCTACGGCTTCTTCGCGCTGATCACGGTGGGGCCGTTCATCCGCGACATCGGCGTCGCGCTCGGGATCGGCTCCGATGCGCGCAGCGCGCTGGCCGCCGGGGTGTGCATGGGGATCATGATCATTCCGTTCATCTCGTCGCTGTCCGACGACATGCTCTCGGCCGTGCCGCAATCGATGCGCCAGGGCTCCTATGGCCTCGGGGCGACGAAATCGGAAACGATCAAGCGCGTGCTGCTGCGCGCGGCGCTGCCGGGAATCGTCGGCTCGGTGCTGCTCGCCGTGTCGCGCGCGGTCGGCGAGACGATGATCGTGGTCATGGCCGCGGGCGGCGTGGCGCGCCTCACCCTCAATCCGTTCGAGGCGGTCACGACGATCACCGTCACGATCAAGAACCAGCTCACCGGCGATCTCGAATTCACGAGCCCGCAGACGATGGTCGCCTTCGCGCTCGGCCTCACGCTGTTCGTCATCACGCTGGCCTTGAACGTCCTGGCGCTCCAGGTCGTGCGCAAGTATCGAGAGCAATATGAGTGAACGGGGCACCCTCAAGCGGCCGGACTGGTTCACGCCCGAGCTCGAAGCGCGGCGCACGCGGAAGCGCTATCGCGCCGAACGGCGGTTCAAGCTCTACGGGCTGGTGGCGATCGGCATCGGCCTCGCCTTTCTCGCGCTGCTTTTCTACAAAATCGGCTCGACGGCCTATCCCGCCTTCACCGAAATCGCGCTGGAGATCGAGGTCTCCTACGACAAGGACCTGGTGTCGCCCGACGGCGCCACCGATCCCGACACGCTGCGCAACGGCGACTACGCGACGGTCGTCCAGAACGCGCTCAAATCCTACATCCAGGTGCCCGACGACGATGCCGACGGCCAGCGCCTGCTCGGCGCGCTGCTCAGCAGCGACAGCGACGCCCGCGTGCGCGCGGCGCTCCTCCACGATCCGGGCCTCATCGGCAAGAAGCACAAGGTTTGGGTTCTCGCCAGCGGCGACGTCGATTCCTATCTCAAGGGCCTGTTCGATCCGGGCGTGCGCGAGGCCGACCGGCGCGTGAAGGACCGGCAGGTCGCGTGGCTGCAGAAGTTCAGGGCCGACGGACGCCTCGAGACGCGCTTCGCGTGGACGCTGTTTTTCGCCACTTCGTCGGCGGAGCCGCAGACGGCCGGCCTCGGCGTCGCGCTCCTGGGCTCGCTCTACATGATGCTGCTGATCTTCGCGCTCTGCGTGCCGCTGGGCGTCGCGACCGCGGTGTATCTCGAGGAATTCGCGCCGAAGAACCGCTGGACCGACCTCATCGAGGTCAACATCAACAACCTCGCCGCCGTTCCCTCGATCGTGTTCGGCATCCTCGGCCTCGCGGTGTTCCTGAATTTCTTCGATCTGCCGCGTTCGTCGGCGCTGGTCGGCGGCCTCGTGCTGACGCTGCTCGCGCTCCCCACGGTGATCATCGCCACGCGCGCCGCGTTCAAGGCGGTGCCGCCCTCGATCCGGCAGGCCGCGCTGGGCATCGGCGCCTCGCAGATGCAGATGATCGGGCACCACGTGCTGCCGCTCGCCGTGCCCGGCATCATGACCGGGACGATCATCGCGCTCGCGCACGCGATCGGCGAAACGGCGCCGCTGCTGATGATCGGCATGGTCGCCCAGGTCTTCAACTATCCGGCCACGCCGCTCGATCCGTCGACGGCGCTGCCGGTCCAGATCTACATGTGGGCGGGCGAGCAGGAGCGCGGCTTCGTGCCGCGCACTTCGGCCGCCATCATCGTGCTGCTGGCCTTCCTGATTACGATGAATGCGGTGGCCATCTATTTGCGCAAGAAATTCGAACGCCGGTGGTAGAAAGGGTGAACGCAATGGATACCGTCCCGCCGGTGATGACCCAAGACAAGCGCGCCGTGGGCGCCGTTCCCAAGATCGTGACGCGCAACTGCAACGTCTATTACGGCGACAAGCACGCCTTGCAGGACGTCACGCTCGACATCAACGCCCATCAGATCACGGCGTTCATCGGCCCGTCGGGCTGCGGCAAGTCCACGTTCCTGCGCTGCCTCAACCGGATGAACGACATCATCGAGGGCTGCCGCGTCACCGGCGAAATCGTCCTCGACGGCAAGGACATCTACGACCGCCGCGTCGACGTGGTGCAGCTCCGCGCGCGCGTGGGCATGGTGTTCCAGAAGCCCAATCCGTTCCCGAAATCGATCTTCGAGAACGTCGCCTACGGGCCGCGCATCCACGGCCTGGCCCGCGGCAAGACCGATCTCGAAGCCGTCGTCGTCACGGCGCTCGAAAAGGCCGGGCTCTTCGCCGAGGTGAAAGACCGGCTCGACGCGCCGGGCACCGGGCTCTCCGGCGGCCAGCAGCAGCGGCTCTGCATCGCGCGCGCGATCGCCGTCAGCCCCGAGGTGATCCTGATGGACGAGCCGTGTTCCGCGCTCGACCCGATCGCCACGGCGCGGATCGAGGAGCTGATGGAAGAGCTGCGCCGGCAATACACGCTGATCATCGTCACCCACTCGATGCAGCAGGCCGCGCGCGTCTCGCAGAAGACCGCGTTCTTCCATCTCGGCAAGCTGATCGAATACGGCGACACCGAGCAGATCTTCACCGCGCCCAAGGACGAGAAGACCCAGGGCTACATCACCGGCCGCTTCGGCTGAGCGCGCAGGAAAACCCGAACATGCAACAGCAACACATCGTCAAATCCTTCGACGACGAGCTGCGCCATCTCCATCTCGTCATCGCGCGCATGGGCGGCCTCGCCGAGGAGCAGCTCGCCAACGCGCTTTCCGCGGTCTCGGAGCAGGACAGCTCGCTCGCGATGCGCACCGTGGCGTCCGACGCGAAGGTGGACGACCTCGAGCGCGAAGCCGACGCGCAGGTGATCCGCCTGCTCGCATTGCGCCAGCCGATGGCCAACGATCTCCGCCAGATCCTGGCCGCGCTCAAGATCGCGGCCGCCATCGAGCGCATCGCGGATTACGCGAAAAACGTCGCCAAGCGCGCGATCGCGCTCAACGAGCTGCCCGCCGTGCAGCCGGTGCACAGCATTCCGCGCATCGGCCGCGCCGCGCTGGCGATGCTGAAGGACATCCTCGACGCCTACAACGCCAACGACGCCGAGAAGGCGCTCGAGGTGTGGAACCGCGACGAGACGATCGACGATCTCTACAACAGCCTGTTCCGCGAGCTGCTCACCTACATGATGGAGGATGCGCGCAACATCACGCCGTGCACGCATCTCCTGTTCATCGCCAAGAATCTCGAACGCATCGGCGATCACTGCACGAACATCGCCGAGAACGTCTACTTCCTCGTCACCGGCCGTCAGCCGGGCGGCGAGCGCCCCAAGGGCGGAAAGGACGAGCTGAATGTTGTCGCCCCCGTCAAGCAAGCGCCGCGCTGAAAGCCCGGCCGCCGCGGCGGCGGACCGCGCGGCGATGAAGCCCTTCATCCTCATCGTCGAGGACGAGCAGGCACTGGTCACGCTGCTGCGT
>CAZUYG010000274.1:0-5386 GCA_964624265.1 uncultured Candidatus Odyssella sp. | reverse complement strand
GTCTCGTCGGCCGCCAGCCGCGCAGCGACCTGGCCGAGCCGCTGCTCGTGGAAGGACGGGATCACGCCGAGATAGGCGTTGGTGGCCCCCAGCTCCAGGCGTGACGCGAGCGACAGCACGTCGGTCTGGTTCTTCAGCGACGCAGCGTTGAGCGCCTTGGCGACCTCGGCGTCGGGCTTGGCCGCGACCGGCGTGCCGCCGAGCTTGCGGATGGTCGCGATCAGCGCGTCGCGATGCTCCTTGTGGTGGCTCTGGAACTGCACCGCGACGCCGAGCACCGGCTGCTTCAACAGCTTGCTCTCCGCGCCGATCTGATAGGCGGCGATCGCCTCGTGCTCGAGGCCGAGCGCAATGTTGAGGATCGCGACGTCCTTGCCCGCATCGCCCTTCATGCCCTGCGCGAGGGCTTCGCGGCCGCCGAGCACGGCGATGGCCGTGGCCGACAGCGTGGCGATGCCGGCGCCGCGCAGGAAGCGGCGGCGGTCGGGGCCGGCGTTCGCGGCGATGATCTTGGTGTCCTGGGTCGTCATCGGGTGGCTCCCTTCTGGGTCCATTGGGTTGACTGCCTCGCGGCACGGGACGGTTGTTCGCGGCAAGCGCTGCCTGCCGCGCTGACGGATTTTCGTGATGTGCGAGAATTCCTTCGGGCGTCCGCTTCGTGCGGCTCGGCCCGTCCCTTGCCGTTGTGCGCATTGTCTACGGCGCGCGGTCCGGCGCGGATTTTCGCTCACGCGCTTGTGAGCCGGCCCGCGCCGGGCATGGGCCGTCAAGTGATCCAGGTAACTTGCGGCGCCCCGGATTTCCCGCAGAGATGGCATGCACCTATGGCGTGCAAACACACGAGGGAAACGCGATGTTCAGCATCGGACACAAGGACCTCGACCGGCTTTTCCGCGCATCGGAATTCGCGCTGCCGCCGGATTCGGCGATCCTGTTCGGCCTGCGCGGCGCGCTGCCGACCAACGCGGCCGATCACGAGCTGCGCGACGCGCGCAACCTGGAGATCGCCGAGATCGACAACGAGCATCCGCGCTGCGCGATCGGCGTGTGGGACACGAAGACCGAGACCGTCGCCGTTTTCCCGGGCAGCACGGTTCCGTTCATTGCCAGCATCAGGGCCGGCCTGCCGAAGCAGGGCCAGGGCACGAACCAGGTGATGGAAAGCTACGTCACCTATGTTCCCGGCAAGCACCCGGGCAACAAGGGTCCCGACTTTCAGTATCCCGCGTTCATCCAGTCCGGCGATTTCCCGCACCGGCGCACGAAAGACGATCTCGATTTCGACCAGGACGACGAGGTGTTCGTCGCCTTCCCGGGCGACAATCTCCACGCCGCGTTTTCCGAGGGCCCCGGCCAGAAATTCTTCTCGAGCTTCGGCTGCCAGGTCGTGTGCGGCTTCCCGAAGCGCAAGCACGGCAACATCCAGGACATGGGCATGTGGCCGCGCTTCCGCGATCTCGCGCTGGGCTTCCGCCAGAAATCCTACCGCTACGCCCTCGTGCAGGGGCGCGAGGCGCAGGCCGCGGCGACCACGCCCGAGGGCGCGCTCGCGGCCAAGCTCTATTACGGCTCCAAGGGCGCGCTCACCGAGAAGGTGCAGAAAGCGCTCAAGGCGAACGGCTTCCCCGCGATCGGCGTGGACGGCGATTTCGGGCGCGGCACGCTCACCGCCGTCGTCGCGTTCCAGAAGCGCAGCGGCCTGAACGGCGACGGCATCGTGGGCCAGAACACGGCGGATGCGCTCGGCATCGGCGACAAGTGGCCGCGCTTCTAGCGCCGGCCGCTCCCGCCACGAGGACTTTGACTTCACGGGGCGGCAACGCGCATCATGGGCGCATGCCTCACTCCTTGGTCAAGAAGACCGACGACGATCACGTCGACTCCGTCCTCGAACAGCAGGTCGGTTTTCTGCTGCGCCGCGCGCAGCAGCGGCACACCGCGATTTTCGCCGCGCGCATCGGCAAGCATCAGCTCACGCCGACGCAGTTCGCGGCGCTCGCGAAGATCCACGACGAAGGCATCGTCTCGCAGAACAAGCTCGGCCGCCTGACCGCGATGGACCCGGCGACGATGCAGGGCGTCATCGCGCGGCTGCTCGACCGCGGCTTCATCGCGCGCGCGCCCGATCCCAAGGACCGCCGGCGGGCGCTGCTGCGCCTGACGCCCGAGGGCACCGCCGCCTTCGCCGAATCGGCCGCCATCGGCAAGGTGATCTCGCGCGAGACCCTGTCGCCGCTGGGCGCGCGCGAGCGCGTCCAGTTTCTGCGCCTGCTCGCGAAGCTGGTCTGAACTGCGGTCCCACGGAACGCCTTCGACGCGCGCCGAAACCGTTGCGCTCTGCGCTTCCTTCGGCTAAATTCATTCGTACACATACAATCCGGCGGGGTCGCGCAACGCGGCTGCCGGCGGATTTCGGGATCTGCACGTCGCACTGTGGGAGGCGCGGCGAGGGAATGGGCAGCTATCTTCGCCCGACCGAACTTGGCGATGCGCTGAGAGCCCTCGGCGCGCAAAGCCCGCGCGCGATCGTCGCCGGCGGCACCGACTTCTATCCCGCCCGCGTCGGCCGCATCCCCGACGAAGACATTCTCGACATCACCGCGCTGCCGCTTGGCGGCATCGAGGAGTGCGCCGACCACTGGCGCATCGGCGCGCTGACGACGTGGTCGCAGCTCGTCGCGGCGCCGCTGCCGCCCTGCTTCGACGCCTTGAAGGCGGCGGCGCGCGAAGTGGGCGGCGCGCAGATCCAGAATGCCGGCACGCTCGCGGGCAATCTCTGCAACGCCTCCCCGGCCGCCGACGGCGTGCCGCCGCTGCTCGCGATGGATGCCGAAATCGTGCTGGCTTCGGCCGGCGGCGAGCGCCGCGTGCCGCTCGCGCAGTTCGTCACCGGAAACCGCAAGACGGCGCGGCGCGCCGAAGAGCTCGTCACCGCGATCCATGTCCCGAAGCCCGCCGCCGGCGCCGAGAGCGTGTTCCTCAAGCTTGGCGCGCGGCGCTATCTCGTCATTTCGATCGTGATGGTGGCGGCGACGATCGAGCCGGATGCACGCGGGCAAGTTCTTCGCGCGCGCGTCGCGGTCGGCGCGTGTTCGCCGGCGGCGCAGCGCCTGCGCGCGCTGGAGAGCGCGCTCGGCGGCTTGCCGATCGATGCGGCGCTCGCGACGGTGGCCTGCGCGGAGCATCTCGCGCAGGCGCTCGCCCCGATCGACGACGTCCGCGGCTCGGCGCATTACCGCAACGACGCCGCGCTGATCCTCGTGCGCCGCGCGCTCGGCGAACTCGGCGCGAAGATGGCGGAAAACGTGGCGGGTTCGCGATGACCGTGATGACGCAAACCATCGCGCTGACGGTCAACGGCCGCGCCGTTTCGGTGCATGCGCCGCCGGCCGCGCGCCTCGCCCATGTGTTGCGCGACGAATTGGGCCTCACCGGCACCAAGATCGGCTGCGACGCCGGCGATTGCGGCGCCTGCACCGTTCTCCTCGACGGCAAGCAGGTGTGCGGCTGCCTCGTGCCGGTGGCGCAGGCCGCCGGCCGCACGGTCACGACCGTCGAGGGCTTGGCCGAAAGCGGGCAACTCTCGGCGCTGCAGCAGGCTTTCCACCGTCACGGCGCCGCGCAGTGCGGCATCTGCACGCCCGGCATGCTGATGGCGGCGCGCGACCTGCTCGGCCGCAATCCGAAACCGAGCGAAAGCGAGGCGATGGACGCGCTCGGCGGCGTGCTCTGCCGCTGCACCGGCTATCGCAAGATCGTGGATGCCGTGCTCGACGCGGCCGGCTCGAACGACGCGGCAGCACCCCTCCCCGCCGCCGGCGGCGCGGTGGGCGCGCGCATGCCGAAAGTCGACGGTGCCGCGAAACTCACCGGCGCCGAATCGTATGGGGCCGACGGCTTTCCCGAGGACGCACTGCATCTGCGCGTCGTGCGCTCGCCGCACCACCGCGCGCGCTTCACGGTCGGCGATCTCGCGCCGCTGCGCGCGAAATATCCCGGCCTCGTCGAGATTCTCGGCTGGCGCGACGTGCCCGGCAGCAACCTCTACGGCATCTATCCCACCGGCAAGGACCAGCCCGTTCTGGCGCAGGACGAGGTGCGCTATCGCGGCGAGGCCGTGCTCGCACTGATCGGCGACAGGCACACGGTTCAAGCGATCCGCGACGACGAGATCCCGATCGCCTGGACGCGGCTCGAGCCGGTGATCGGCGTCACCGCCGGGCTCTCGACCGGCGCGCCGCGCGTGCAGCCCGCCAAGCAGGGCAACGTGCTGACGCGCGGGCATCTCGCGAAAGGCAGCCTCGAGAACGGCTGGCGCGCCGCCGCGTACAAGGCCGAGGGCACGTTCCAGACCAGCTTCGTCGAGCACGCCTATATCGAGCCCGAGGCCGGCTGGGCCCGCCGCGTGGGGGACCGAATCGAAATTCACGTCACGACGCAGACGCCCTACATGGATCGCGACGAGATCGCGCATGTGATGGGCCTCGCCAAGGATCAGGTGCGCATCGTGCCGACCGCGTGCGGCGGCGGCTTCGGCGGCAAGCTCGATCTTTCGGTGCAGCCGCTGATCGCGATCGCGGCATGGAAGCTCGGCCGCCCGGTGGCCTGCACCTACACGCGGCCGGAGAGCATGGCGGCGACGACGAAGCGGCATCCGGCGGCGATCCGCGCGCGCGCCGCCTGCGCCGCCGACGGCAAGCTCACCGCGTTCGAGCTGCACGCGGATTTCGACACAGGCGCCTATGCCTCTTGGGGCCCCACGGTGGCGGACCGCGTGCCGGTGCACGCGACGGGCCCCTATTTCGTGCCGAACGTCAAGAACACGAGCACCGCCGTGCACACGAACGGCCCGCCCTCGGGCGCGTTCCGCGGCTTCGGCGTGCCGCAGGCGGCGATCGCGCACGAAGCGCTCTACGACATGCTTGCCGAGAAGGCCGGCATCGACCCGCTCGAGTTTCGCCTCGTCAACGCGATCAAGCGTGGCGACGCGACGGCCACCGGCCAGGTGCTGCAGCACAGCGCCGGTCTGCCGCAATGCCTGATCGAGCTGCGCCCGCGCTGGAAGGCGTGGCGGCGCGAGGCCGAAGCGTTCAACGCGACGTCGCTGGCATTGAAGCGCGGCGTCGGCATCGCCTGCATGTGGTACGGCTGCGGCAACACCTCGATGTCGAACCCCTCGACGATGCGCATCGGCATTTCGCGCGAGGGCAAGGTCACGCTCTACAATGGCTGCGCCGACATCGGCCAGGGCTCCAACACGATCATGATCCAGATCGCGGCCGACGCGCTCGGCATCGCCGCGGACCGCTTCGACTACGTGATGGGCGACACCGACCGCACCGCCGACGCCGGCAAGAGCTCGGCGTCGCGGCAGACCTTCGTTTCC
>CAZUYG010000273.1:0-5401 GCA_964624265.1 uncultured Candidatus Odyssella sp. | reverse complement strand
CGATGCGCTCGACAACGAGCGCGACACGCACGCCGTGGCGCTGCCGGCGTTCCGGCTCGCGCGGCATCCGGTGACGCAGGCGCAGTTCGCGGCGTTCATCGCCGATGGCGGCTACCGGCGTCGCGAATTCTGGTCCGAAGCGGGCTGGGCGTGGCGCGGCGCCGAGGCGGTCGAACGGCCGTTCCACGCGCGGGCCGGCGCACCGGACCACCCGGTCGCCGGCGTGAGCGCGCACGAAGCGGAGGCGTTCTGCCGCTGGGCCGGCGCGCGCCTGCCGACCGAATTCGAATGGGAACACGCGGCGCGCGGACTCGTTGTGTCGATGCAAAGCGGCAATCTTGGCGGGCAGCGCGGCGGCACGACGGCGGTCGGGCAGTTTCCCGAGGGCCGCAGCGCCGACGGTGCCGACGATCTCATCGGTAATGTCTGGGAGTGGACCGGCTCGGAATTCGCGCCATATTCCGGTTTCCGGGCTTGGCCCTACGAGGGGTATTCCGCTGCATGGTTCGACGGCCGCCACCGCGTGTTGCGCGGCGGCAGCTGGGCGACCCGGATTTTTGCTTTGCGCCGAAGCTTCCGTAACTGGTATGTTCCGGAGATTAGGCAAATCTTCGCAGGGTTTCGCCCAGCGCGGGACCTTTAGCTGAACCGATGTCGACATCGGCTGGCGTGGGCGCCTCCGCCGCGCGGGTCGGGAGCTGAAGCGCCGCCATGGACCGCGTTCAACGCGCCTATTCCCCGCATGGGTTGTCGGAAGTCAGCATCCGCCTCCTGCCGACGGCCGCCGGCGCGACGGCAGCCGGCGCGGCACCGGAAGGCGCCGACGTCGTGCAGGGCCTCGGATCGCGACCGAAAACGCTGCCGCCCAAATATTTTTACGATGCGCAGGGCTCGCGGCTGTTCGACCGCATCACGGCGCTGCCCGAATATTACCTGACCCGCACCGAGCAGCTCATTCTTTCGGACTGCGCGCGCGATCTGGCGCGGCGCATGGGGCCTTCCGATCTCGTCGAACTCGGCTCCGGCAGCGCGAAGAAAACCCGCACGCTGATCGACGCGCTGCTCGAGGAGACGCCGGCGAAAGCGCCGCTGCTGTACGTGCCGGTGGACGTGAGCGAGGCGGCGCTCGAGGAAAGCGCCGCCGCGCTCGTCGCGGCCTATCCGCGGCTCGCGGTGAGCGGACTCGTCGGCACCTACGAGGCGGGGCTGGCGGCGCTGCCGCCGCGTCTTGCGCCGCGGCGGCTGATGCTCTTCCTCGGCAGCACGATCGGAAACCTCGACGATACCGAGAGCGCCGAATTCTTCGCGCAGGTGGCGCGGGCGCTCGAACCCGGCGATGCGCTGCTGCTGGGCTTCGATCTGGCCAAGACGCCGGGCATCATCGAGGCCGCCTACAACGATGCGCAGGGCGTCACCGCGGCGTTCAACCTCAACATGCTGCGCCACCTGAACCGGCGCTTCGACGGCGACTTCGATCTCGCGCGCTTCCAGCACCGCGCCTTTTTCGAGCCCGAAGCCTCGCGCATCGAGATGCATCTCGTCAGCGCCAGCGCGCAGACGGTGCGCCTCAAGAAGCTCGGGCTGACCGCCCGCTTCGATCCGGGCGAGACGATCCGCACCGAGATTTCGCGCAAATTCCGCTTCGCCGGCATGGCCGAAACCGTCATGCGCCACGGCTTCGCGCTCGAAACGCGGTGGAGCGACAGCCAGGAATGGTTCGCGCTGGCGCTGTTCCGGAAGCAATAGGCGAAGGCGCGGCGGTTTATTCCTTCACCTGCTGCCAGCTCGGGTCGGGATTGTATTCGGTCATGTTCGGCGCGATCTCGGCGGTGCGGGCGCCGAGGTTCTTCTGGTGGACGGCGCCGTCCTGGTTGACGATGAACGTCATCACGCCCGAATTGCCCCACTGCGCCGGATACGCGACCATCGCGAAGCCGGCGATCATATGGCCGTTCACGACGTAGTCGCGCGCGCCGCCGGGCGCGGCGGCGCCCTGGCGCATCATCAGCTTGAAATAGTAGCCATAGTAGGGCTGTCCGCGGCGGCTGAGGCGGTAACCGGGGCGATAACCCTCCGCCTCGGCATCGGCGACGAGTTCGCCGAGCGGGCTGGCCTCTTCGCCCGGCTTCGCTTCCCAATAGAGTCCGTCGCGCTTGCCCGGCCGGCTCTTGATGCGCCGCGCATATTTCCTGATCCCGTCGCCTTCGCGATCGACTTCGGCATATTCCTTCTGTGCGTCGACGAAGGCGCGCATCACTTCGATCGCGGTGAGCTCGTTCTCGCCGACGCGGCGCGTCAGGATTTCGTCTTTGCCGGCGGCGGCGTCGAACACCCAGGCCTCGCCGCGCTTGACGATGGGAATCGGCATCGGCCAGCTTTGCGCGCCGATCACCAGCACCGCGCGGCCCGGCTGATCCTCGAGCAGGCGCATCGCCGCCGCCGCAGCCTCGGCGAACTGCGCGATCGCGCGCTTGTCGGCCACGTCGTCGCCGGAGCTCACCAGTTCCTCGCCCTCGGATCCGAAAATCCGCAGCAGCGCCGCCTTGTCTTGCGCCTGGGCGGCGGCGATCAGCGCCTTCGCGGCATCGGCCGCGGACGGGAACGCCTGCGGCTCGACCTTGGGCTTCGCCGTGTCGGCGGCCTGTTGCGCAAAAGCGGGTGCCGTGGCCGGCAGCGCCGCGGCGGCGACGGCGAGGCCGAGAACGGCGGCGGCAATCCGGACCAGCGGGAACGGCGCTGATGTGCGTGGCATCGGGGTCTCCTTCCGCGCGCAATGCGCGGCAGACACGGGGCGGCGCGGGCGGCGAAAACGGTTCATCGATGCCTCCGGTCGCGATCCCCCTGCGGGGGCGGGCTCGGGTTTCGGGCCGGCGGCGCGGCGGTCCTCGGCCGTGCGGCCGGCGCCGAGCGCGGTGCCGGGGTCGGCGCTTGAAAGCGCGGCGCCGGCGCGCGCGGCATGGTGGAGCGCGACTCGGTACCGCGCGTGCGGAAGCGATTCGTATCGGGCTGCGTGCGCGGCGTGAAGCCGGGGCTCGGCGCGCGGGTGCGCGGCGCTTCGAAACGGCTGCGCTCCGGCGTGCGCGACGGAGGCGGCGCGAAACGCGTCGGCGGGACCGTGGTGCGCGGCGGCGTGTATCGCGGCGTCGCGAACCGGCCGAGGCTTTCGCGGCCGCGCTGCGCGTTGCGCTCGGCGTTGGGCGCGCGCTGGATGTTGCTGAAGCCGGGCCTGCGCGTGATGGCCGGGGCATCGCGCCGCGGCGCGCCCGGCGGCGCCGTGCGCGGCGGCAGGCGTCCGCGCGAAATGTCGCCGGGCGTGGGCCGCAGCGGCGCCCGGAACGATGGCGTGCTGCTGAAATGCGGCGTGCGGCGCCGCTCGCTCGCGGCGGAGGGCCGCCAGAAATGGCGGTTGCCGGTGATCAGCCGCCGGTTGATGACCGTCGGCGTGTAGGTGTAGACGGCGCCGCGGCAGCATCCGCCATAGACGCTGCCCCAGCCCCAATCGTAGCCCCACCCGCCGTAAACGACGTGCCAGCTCGCCCAGCTGACGCCGGTGCCGATCCAGATGCCGAGCGGCAGGCCGGCGTCGAACGTGATCCACACGCCGGCGGGCGGCGGGGGTTCGTAGAAGACGACCTCGGGATCGTAGATCGGGACGTAGATCAGATCCGGCTCCGCTTCCGGCGGCGCGATCACGATCGTGCTGTCGGCATCGACGATGACGCGCTGGCGCGGCGTGGGCTTGAGATTGCCGAGCGCGCGCGCGACGCGGCGCAGGCGCTGGATCGCCTTCAGCACGTCTTCGGGCTGGGCGATGAAGGCCTGGCCGAGTTCGTCGGTCCAGCGCAGGTCGCCGCTCATCCGGCGCAGCACGGTGGGATAATGCAGCAGCGCCGCGACGCTCGGATCCCACCCCTGCTTTTCGCCTTCGGCCGCGCTTTTTCCGGCGTCGAGCCAGCGCGCCGCTTCGACGATCTGAAGCGGAAACGTCGCCGCGGGCAGGATCTGCGCGACCAGCGCGTCGGGATAGAGCGCGATGCGCGCGGTGAGCTTGTCGAGCGCCTCGGCGGTCCACACGCGCTCCGGCGCGGCCGACGTTGCCGGTGCGGGCGCCGCCGTTTCGCCGCGCGGCGCGGCGACCGGCGCCAGCGCGAGGGCCGCGCCGACCAAGGCGCCGAGCCAGCGGCTTCGCCGGCCGGCGCGCGCGGTTCGCGCGGAATTGCGCCGTCGCATCGCGTTTCGCCTCGAGCAAATTCAACGACAACTTGCGCGAAACGCGCCGTGCGCGCCTTGATCCAGCGCAACCGCCAAAACGAAAGCGCCCGGAGCGTTGCCGCTCCGGGCGCTTTTTCTCGTTGTCTTCGCGGCGGCGCGAACTAGTCGCGGCGCGCGCCGAAGAGCTGCAGCAGGAACATGAAGATGTTGACGAAGTCGAGGTAGAGGCTGAGGGCGCCCATGATGCCCTTCTTCGTCATCACCTCGTGATCGTCGGACGCGTTGTACATCTCCTTGATCTTCTGCGTGTCGTAGGCGGTGAGGCCGACGAAGATCAGCACGCCGAGGATCGAGACGGCGAAGCCGAGCGCCGAGCTCTTGAGGAAGATGTTGACCACCGAGGCGATGATGATGCCGATCAGGCCCATGAGCAGGAAGTTGCCCATGCCCGTGAGATCGCGCTTCGTCGTGTAGCCCCAGAGGCTCATCGCGCCGAACGTGGCCGCGCTGATGAAGAACACCTTCGCGAGGCTCTCGCCGGTGTAGACCGCGACGACCGGCGCGAGCGAGACGCCCATCAGGCCGGCATAGAGCCAGAACACGCCCTGCGCCGTGGCCGCGCTCATCTTCTCGATGCGGAACGAGAAGAAGAACACGAGCGCCAGCGGGGCGAACAGCGCCACCCAGCCGAGCACGGTGAGCGTGACGCGGCCGCGCGTGCCGGCCGCATACTGGAAGAAGAGCTCTTGCAGCGCCGGCACGCTGATCACCGCGAAGGCGACCGCGCCCGTGAGCGCCAGGCCCAAGGCCATCCAGTTGTAGACCTTGAGCATATACTGCCGCAGGCCCTCATCGACGCCGACCGCAGTATCGCGGCCGCGGCCGATGACGACGCCGCCAGGCTGATTGCGGAAATCGGTAGCCATAGGTGAAACCCTCTGTTCTCGGTTTATAGTTGGCCCGTGGCCGCTATTTTGGGGCCGAATCCGCCAAAATCAAGGCTAACCGGCCGCCCGGCCCCTTCCCGCCAACGCCTTGAAATGACTGGGGCAAAGAAGCGTCTTTCGGGCGGCGCCCGCGCCACTCCTTAACGCCGGCGCCAGTCAGGCGCCGAACCGCCCGTCCGCGCGCGCATGGCCCCCGGCCGGCGACGCGCACTGCGCATGGGAGTGATCGGCCAGGATCTCGA
>CAZUYG010000272.1:0-5428 GCA_964624265.1 uncultured Candidatus Odyssella sp. | reverse complement strand
CGTCGACTACCGCGCCGGCCTCAAGAAAGTGCGCGGTGCATGGAAGATGACCGTATTCATCGCCGGAGACTGAAAGGCGTGCCACTGCGTTTCACACGCCGCGCCGCGCTGGGTCTGATCGGGGCTGCCGCCCTCGTGAGGCCGGCGTTGGCCGAGGCGCTTGGACCGGTCGTCCGACCGTTCGATGCGGCGCCTCGCGACGCTGCCTTGGTAAAGGTGCGGTCGGCATTGCTTGCGGCGGCGAAAGCCCGCGACATGAAGCAGATAGAGCCGCATCTCGATTCCGGCGTCCTCATCGTGTTCGGGGGCGAGAACGGAGCTTTGGCCTTCGCGAAGCTGTTCGCCGAGTCGCCGGGGCTCTGGGACGAGCTTGAATGGGTTCTTTCCCATGGCGGGCGCTTTCTCGACGGCCAGTTCTGGGCTCCCTACACGTTTCAGGCCAATATCGGCAGGCTCGATCCATACGAGACCGGGATTGTCGTGTCCGGCAAGGTGGCGGCGCGCGCCGAACCGAGCGCGGAAGCTGGACTGGTCGCGATGCTGGATCACCACGCGGTCCACGTCGTGGATTGGCGCGAAGGCGATAAAACACCGCATCCCTTCTACAGGCGCGGGGATTGGGTGAAGATCGAATTGCCCGGCAAGCGGGCGGCCTGGGTCGAGGCGCGATTCGTGCGCAGCATGGGCGACTATCGCGCGGGCTTTGCGAAGAAGGGCGGCGCCTGGAAGCTGACGGGCTTCGTCCGGGGCGATTGATCGCGCCGGGTGCCGCAACAGGGTGAACGCCAACGCCGCATCCGCGAGCACGGGAACCGGGCGATCCGTCGTTCGCCTGGCGCTGCCCATTATTCTGTCGAATCTTTCGATCCCGATGATCGGGGCCGTCGATACGGCGGTGATGGGCCATCTTCCGGATGCCGCCTATATCGGCGGCGTCGCTCTGGGCGGGCTGTTCTTCTCCTATGTCTATTGGGGGTTCAGCTTTCTGCGCATGGCGACGACGGGCTTCGTCGCGCAGGCGCACGGCGCTGGCGACGATCAGGAACTTCGCCACATCACATCACGCGGGATACTGCTCGCGCTGATTCTCGGCGCGGCGCTGATCGCATTGCAGCTTCCGCTGACGGCTCTGGCGCTCGCGGTGCTCGAAGGCAGTGTCCGCGTGAAGGATCTCGCGCGCGACTACATTCTCGTCCGCATCTGGGGCGCGCCCGCAACGCTCGCGCTCTACGTCGCGATGGGATGGCTGATCGGGCGGCAGCGCATGCGCACCGTGCTGGCGCTGACCGTCTTTCAGAACGGGCTCAACGCGGCCCTTGCCCTGCTATTCGTCGTGCAGCTCGGCTGGGGCATCAAGGGCGTGGCGGCGGCGACGCTGATCGCGGAATACGCGTCGGGCGCCGTGGCGGCCGCCGCGTTGTGGCGCGCGCACGAACGGCTCGGCGGCCGCTGGGGCGGGGCCGGCCTGCTCGACCGCGCGAAGCTGTTGAGCGCGTTCCGGGTGAACGGCGACATTTTCCTGCGCACGCTCTGCCTCGTCACCGGCTTCGCATGGTTCGTGAGCCAAGGGGCGGGCCAGGGTGACGTGGCGCTCGCCGCCAACGCGATCCTCGTCACGTTCATAACCTTCGCCGCGTTCGGTCTCGATGGATTCGCACACGCCGCCGAAACCCTGGCCGGCGCCGCGATCGGTGCGCGCGACGGATCGGCCTTCCGCGCCGCGGTCCGGGTCAGCACCGTGTGGGCGGCCGGAGTCGCGGTCGGCGCGAGCCTGTTCTTCTGGGCGGCCGGGCCGGGCGTCATCGATGTGATGACCGGCATCGAGGCCGTGCGGGAGGCGGCGCGCGTATATCTTCCCTGGGCGGCGTTTTATCCGCTGGCAGCGGTCTGGTGCTTCCAACTCGACGGGATCTACATCGGCGCGACGCGCACGGCCGAGATGCGCAATGGCATGGCGGTCGCGACCGCCGCGTTTTTGGCACTCGGCTACGCGCTGATGCCAAGCTTCGGGAATCACGGATTGTGGGCGGCGTTCATGGCGTTCGCCGCATTCCGCGGGCTCATCCTCGGCTGGTGGTATCCGCGGCTGCTCGTGCAATTCGCGCGGCCGGCATAGGCGCGGCGCGGTGGCGGCGCGCGGTTGAAATGGTATAAGCGGCGCATGTCCGAACGCCGTCCGCAGACCGCCGACGCCAAGACCTCGCTGCGCCGATTCCTGCTCGAGATCGGGCCGCTGGCGGTGTTTTTCTTCACTTATGTCGGCTGGGACTACGTCTTTCCCCCCGCCCAGCCGGTGAAAACCGGCGCGGTCACGGACAGCCTGATGGCCGCAACGGCCGTGCTGATGGTGGCCGTCGTCGTCTCGCTCGGGCTCTCGTACAAATGGGAACGTCGCGTTCCGCTGATGCCGCTGGTCACCGCCGTGATGGTGGTGATTTTCGGCGGCCTCACCATCATCTTGCGCGACGAAATCTTCATCAAGATGAAGCCCACGATCGTCAACTCCCTCTTCGCCGGGGCGCTGTTCGTCGGCTTGGCGTTCAACAAATCGTTTCTACATCCGCTGCTCGGCCACACCCTGGCCTTGACCCGTGCAGGCTGGCGTATCCTCACGTGGCGCTGGGCGTTCTTCTTCGTGTTTCTGGCCTGCCTCAACGAGGTGATCTGGCGCAGCTTTTCGACCGACTTCTGGGTCAGCTTCAAGGCCTGGGGAATGTTCCCGATCACGCTGGTCTTCGCGCTATCGCAGGTGCCGCTGATCCAGCGCCATGCGTTGGAAGCGCCGCAGCAGGGCTGATCCGTGCGGCTCCCGCTGCGAACGACGCGGTTGATCATTCGCGAGGTCGAGGGCGCCGATTGGCGCGCGATCGCAGCTTACAATGCGGCGCCGGAGTTTCACCGTTACCTGCCGATCCCGCCGCCCGATGCGGAGGCAACGCGCGGCTTCGTTTCGCTCTGCATGGTGCGCGCGCGTCAATTCCCGCGCCGCCATTACGACGCCGTGCTCCAGGAGCGTGGCTTGGGTCAGGTTGTCGGTACGCTGCGCATTACCCAGCGGGGGCGGGGCTACGGCGATCTCGGCTATGCGATCCGGCCGGAGTTCTGGAACCGCGGCTTCGCCACCGAAGCCGTTCGCGCGGCGCTCGCGGAAGCGCGTGATTCGCTCGGGCTTCGCGAGATTTGGGCGACAGTCGATCCGGCAAACGTCGCCTCGCGCCGCGTGATGGAGAAACTCGGCTTCGTGCGCCGCGTCGGCGAGGCCGGAGCGCCCATCAAGAACGGCCGCCCGGCATCGCTTGTGTACGCCCGGCGCTTGATGCCATCGGAAGCGATTTCGGAACGAGCAGTATAATACCTATTGCCGGGGCATCTCGATCGCCTTAGGTTTAAAAACGATCGTTCTGAAATACCGGTATGGCGCGCCCCAAAGCCTACGATCCCGAAGAAGCCCTTGCCCGCGCGACCGCGCTGTTCTGGCGCAAAGGCTATGAGGGGACGTCGGTCGCCGATCTCGTGGCGGCGCTGGGTATAAATCGCGGCAGCCTCTACGGCACATTCAAGGACAAGCACGCTCTCTTCCTCGCCGCGCTCGAGCGCTACGACGAGCGCGAGATCGGCGCGGCCGTGCGTCACCTTCGCAATACGGTGGGGCCGGGCCGAGAGCGCATCCAGTCGCTGTTCGATAACGTCATCCGCAATGTCGAGGAGCGTGGCGATCGGCGGGGCTGCCTGGTCTGCAACAGCGCCGTGGAACTGGCCGCGACGGACGGCGAGGTCGAGCGCCACGTGAAGCGCAGCCAGGAGCGTTTGACAGGGGCGTTTTCCGTGGCTCTGGCGGCCGACCCCGGCTATCCGACTGAACCCGAACGGCGCGACCGGCGAGCCCATTTCCTGACCGCCACGCTGATGGCCGTCCACGTCATGGCCAAGTCCGGCGCCACGCCCGATACGCTGCGCGGCATCGTGCGAATCGCGATGCGCGGGCTCAACTGAACGGGTGATCGGCCGGAACCGCGGCGGCTTCCGTGCGTTGTAGACATCGGCAGAGATGCGCCGCGGGAGGTTTCCGATGCGGTCGATCATCCTTGGCGTCACGGCAGGTCTCGCGCTTGGTTGGGCGCCCCTCGCGGCGCTCAACGGTCCGCTTTTGCAGGCGTCGGTTCCCTACAACAGTGAAACGCTGCGCGCGGCGATTGCCGACGGCATGGCGCGTGCGGGTGCTTCGATTGCGAGCGCCGAACCGGCGCTGCAAGACCGCCGCTAGACGGTATCGCCGTCCGCCCTCATCGCTTCGTCAGATCGCCCCAATCGCCCGGCGGGTTGGTGCGAACGGCAAACGCGGATTGCCCTTCGATCTCGCGATAGTGCGTCAGGGCCCAGCGCGTGGTCGGAAACGCAAGTTCGGCCTCGGGAATGGCATCCCAGCGAAACAGCGCCACCTCGAGGCTCTCCGGCCCGCAGGCCACCGTCTCGCGCAGCAGCCGCGCTCGGAAGAACAGGTGCACCTGCGAAATGCGCGGTATGTTGTAGACGGCGAACAAGTCGCCCACCTCGATATCGGCGCAGGCCTCTTCGAGCGCCTCGCGCCGCGCGCCGTCGGCCACCGTTTCGCGCGCTTCGAGATAGCCCGCCGGCAGTGTCCAGAAGCCGCGGCGCGGGTTGATCGCGCGCCGGCAGAGAACGACCCGCCCGTCATGCTCGATGACGGAGCCCACGACAATCTTGGGATTTTCGTAATGGATATAGCCGCATTCGGCGCAAATCAGCCGTTCGCGGTCGTCGCCGGGCGGAACCCGGTAGACGGAAGGCCCGACCGTCTGCCCCGTGGGGCTGCGGCGGGCCGCCGGCGGATCGAAGTCGGACATGTTGTCAATTTGACCTCGCGCGTCCGGGCTGACAAGACAAGGCCCGGATTCCGAGAGATTTTCTTTTCGCCCAATGGCCGCCAGCCAGCGCCTCACGATCGCCGACGAACTCATTCGTCAGTACGTCGGCATCATCCCGCACGTCTCCGAGCTGGGGATGGAGACGGTGCATGCGGCGCGCGGCATGGCGATCATGAAGCTGCCGTATCAGGAGCGGCTCGTCGGCAATCCCGAGACCGGCGTGATTCACGGCGGCGCGGTGACGACCTTGATCGACACGGTGTGCGGCCTTGCCGTGATCACGGCGCCCGACGAACCCTCGCGGGTCGCGACGCTCGATCTCCGCATCGACTATCTCCGCCCGGCCACGCCGCAGCGCGATCTCTATGCGCGCGCCGAGGTCTACAAGCTCACGCGGCACGTCGCGTTCCTGCGCGCCGAAGCCTACGAAGACGATCCGCGCGATCTCGTCGCCGCGGCCACCGGAACCTTCATGTTCGTGCGCCGCAACGCCGGGAAAGGGCTGGCCAAGCCATGAGCTCGGGCCTCGCCGATCTCGTACG
>CAZUYG010000271.1:0-5455 GCA_964624265.1 uncultured Candidatus Odyssella sp. | reverse complement strand
CGCCGCCTGCCCGATCCCCTCGCGGCGCTCGCCTCGGGGTGGATGCGCGTTCGCCAGCGCGCCAAGCAGAACGGAGTCGAGCTGCCGCTGGTGATCTCCGACCACGCCGACTGGGACGAACTCACCGCGACCATCGGCGAGGTGAAGCCGGGCGAAGTGTGGGTCACGCACGGCCGCGAGGAGGCGCTGATCCATTGGTGCCAAACGCAATGCATCCCGGCGCGCGCGCTGCTGCTGACGGGCCGCGAGGAAGAGGAAGGCGAATGAAGCCGTTCGCCGCCCTGCTCGACCGCCTCGTCTACACGCCGGCACGCAACGGCAAGCTGGCGCTCCTCGCGAATTACTTCCGCGCCGTGCCGGATCCGGACCGAGGCTGGGGCCTTGCCGCGGTGACCGGCGAGCTGGCGCTCGACCACGCGAAGCCGGCGCTGATCCGCAATCTGATCGCGGACCGCACCGACCCCACGCTGTTCGCGCTGAGCTACGACTATGTCGGCGACCTCGCCGAAACCTGCGCGCTGCTGTGGCCGGACAATGCCGGCGAAGGCCCCGCGCCGCGCCTCTCCGAGATCGTCGAAACGCTGCGGCGCACGAGCAAGGCCGAGACGCCGCGCCGCCTGGCGGCCTGGCTCGACCGCCTCGATGCGACCGGCCGCTATGGTTTCCTCAAATTGCTCACCGGCGGACTGCGCGTCGGCGTGTCGGCGCGGCTTGCGAAGACGGCGCTGGCCGAGACCTTCGCGAAGCCGGTGGAAGAGATCGAGGAATTGTGGCCGACGCTTTCGCCGCCCTACGAATCCATGTTCGCCTGGCTCGAAGACCGCGCGCCGCGCCCTTCGCCCGAGGCCGCGCCGCGCTTCCGCCCCTTCATGCTCGCACAGGCGCTCGAGGATCAGGGCGAGCTCGCCGGCCATGATTGGCAGGTGGAATGGAAATGGGACGGCGTGCGCGTGCAATTCGTTTGCGAGCATGGCGCCAAGCGCCTGTTTTCGCGCACCGGTGACGACATTTCGGACGCCTTTCCCGACCTGCTGGACGGAATTCGGCTGGACGCCGTCATCGACGGCGAATTGCTCGTGCGCGGCGCCGACGGCGAGCCGGCGCCGTTCAACGACCTTCAGCAGCGGCTCAACCGCAAGACCGTGACCGCGAAGATGCTGGCCGCCTATCCGGCGTTCCTGCGCGCCTACGACCTGCTGGTCGAAGCCGGCGACGATTTGCGCGGCCTGCCGCTGGCCGAGCGCCGCGCACGGCTCGAACGGCTCGTTGCTGCGCATGCGGGCGAGCGCGTCGACCTGTCGGAAATGCTGACGATCGCCGATCCCGCGGCGCTCGCGCGGCTCCAGGCCGAGGCGCGCAAGCTGGGACGCGAGGGGCTGATGCTGAAGCGCCGCGACAGCGCCTACACCGCCGGGCGGGTGAAGGGCCTCTGGTACAAGTGGAAGCGCGATCCGCACACCGCCGATGCCGTGCTGATGTATGCGCAGCGCGGCCACGGCAAGCGCTCGTCCTTCTATTCCGACTACACGTTCGGCGTCTGGCGCGGCGACGAGCTCGTGCCGGTCGGCAAGGCCTATTTCGGCTTTACCGACGACGAGCTGAAGCTCCTCGACAAATGGGTGCGCGACCATACGGTGCAGCGCTATGGTCCGGTGCGCGAAGTCGAGCGCAAGCTCGTGCTCGAAGTGGCGTTCGACAGCATCCATCCCTCGAACCGGCACAAATCCGGCCTCGCGATGCGCTTTCCGCGCGTGTCCCGCATCCGCTGGGACAAGCCCGCCGCCGAGGCCGACCGGCTCGAGTCGCTGGCGAAACTGGTGGAAACGCGCAGCCCGCCGGGGGAAACGCCCGCCGGCCTGTTCGCGCGCTAACCGTTCGCACATCTTGCCGCGTATAATGGGGAGACCGAGCACGGGGATGTTTCGCGTGACCGTATTCCGCTCCGCCGCCTTCGCCCTGGCGTTGTCTCTCTTCGCGCCGCCCGCCCTGGCCCAGCACGGCAATGGCTGGACGATCGCCTCCACTCCGGCCGCCGGCGCCGCGCGCGCGATCGGCTATTATGCGAATGGCTGCATTCGCGGCGCGGTCGCGCTTCCGCTCGAGGGACCGGGCTGGCGCGTGCTGCGGCCGCAGCGCAACCGCAACTGGGGCCACCCCGACACGGTGGCCACGTTGCGCGAGCTGGCGCGGCGGGTGCGCGCCGCCACCGGCAAGGTATTGCTCGTGGCCGATATCGCGCAGCCGCGCGGCGGCCCGGCCACCGGCCATGCCAGCCACCAGGTGGGGCTCGACGCCGATGTGCGCTTCCAGCTCGTTCCGGACGGTCCGCTCGATCCGGTGCTGCGCATGGAGGGCGCCGAGCTGACGATGGTCGCCGACGGCAAGGAGATCGACCGCACGCGCTGGAACGGCGATCAGCTCGCGATGCTGCGCATCGCCGCCGAACTGCCCGAGGTCGACCGCGTTTTCGTGAACCCGGTGATCAAGCGCGAAGCCTGCCGTGCCGCGAAAGGCGACCGGCGCTGGCTCACGAAGATCGTGCCCTGGTATGGCCATGACGGGCACATGCATGTGCGCATCAAGTGCCCGGCGAGCAGCCCGGACTGCCGCCCGCAGAACCCGCTGCCCGCCGACGACGGCTGTGGCGCGGCGCTTGCCTGGTGGTTCACGAGCGAGCCGTTCCGGCAGCACACGTCGCGCGGGCCCGCGAAGCGGCCGGATCCACCCGCCGCGTGCCTCGCGCTCTGGCGGCGCTAGCTCAGAACCGCAGCAGCGCCGGCACGCCGGCATAGAGAGCGATATCGTAGGCGACGTAGCCCACGACCATGGCGCCGGCGATCCGCCGGCCGATGCCGTCGGAACGGAGGCCGAGCGCCACCAGCAGCGCGCAGGCCGCAAGCATCACCCAGAGATCGAAGTGCAGGACCTCGGGCGGGATCGGGAACGGGAATATCGCCGCGGCAAGGCCGAGGATGCCGAGCACATTGACGACGATGCTGCCGATTACGTTGCCGAGCGCGAGATCGGTGTGGCGATGCAGCGCCGCCGTTATCGAAGCGACCAGCTCCGGCATCACCGTGCCGAACGCCACGATCGTGGCCCCGATCACCGCCTCGCTGACGCCGAGCCCGCGCGCCACCGTGACGGCGCCTTCGACCAGCAGATGCGAGCCGCCGATGAGCGCGCCGATCGAGCCCGCGAGAATCGCCGCGGTGAGCCAGACCGGCTGACGGCGCTCGTGCAGCTCGCGCGTTTCGGCCTTGCGCGCGGCCATCGCCGCTGCGCTGCGCCGCTCGATGCGGTAAACCGCGAACAGATAGGCGCCCCAGCAGGCGATCATCACCAGCCCCTGCCAGCGCGTGAGCTCGCCGTCGAGCGCCGCGGCGGCAAAGGCGAGAACGGCCACGAGCATCACCGGGCCATCGCGCCGGAGAATCGCCGAGTTGCGCGCGATCGGAAAGACCAGCCCCGCCGCGCCCAGCACGAGCAGCACATTGGCGATGTTGGCGCCGATCACGTTGCCGACGCCGAGGCTCGGCACGCCCTTGAACGCCGCCATGAGGTTCACCAGCAGCTCGGGCGACGACGTGCCGATGGCCACCACGGTGAGCCCGATCATCAGCGGCGAGACGCCCATGCCCTCGGCCAGCGTGACGCCCGAACGCACGAGGAATCGCCCGCCGACGAGCAGCAGGATGAGGCCAGCGGTCAGTTGCAGGGCCGAAATCACGGCGCGTTCGTGCGAAGTTGCGGCGGACACTGTATGCGCGGCGCGCTCGGCGGCGCAATTCGCTTTTCCCGTCGGTTGCCTTGGCCCGAAAACCCGATAGATAGTGACGGCGCAACGACATCGACGGTCGCCCCGCCCGCATGCATGGATTCGATATTCTCGTCGAGGGCGTGATCATCCTCGTGGCCGCGATCGCGGTCGTCTACGTGTTCCAGCGCATCAAGGCCGGGCCGGTGCTCGGCTATCTGGCGGCCGGCGTCCTCATCGGGCCGCACGCTCTACGCCTGATCACCCACGTCGAATCGATCCAGACGCTGGCCGAGTTCGGCGTCGTGTTCCTGCTGTTCATCGTCGGGCTCGAACTTTCGTTCCGCCGGCTGGCCAGCATGCGGACGGAGGTCTTCGGGCTCGGCTCCGCGCAGGTGCTGCTGACGGCGGCCCTGGTGGGCGCCGGCGTCGCCGTGATCGGCGTCAGCTGGAAAGCCTCCGCGGTGATCGGCTTCGGCGTCGCGCTGTCCTCGACCGCCGTCGTGCTGCAGATTCTCGCCGAGCGCGGCGAGCTCTCGGGGCGCATGGGCCGCACCTCGTTCTCCATCCTGCTGCTGCAGGATCTGGCGATCATCCCGCTGCTCGCCGTCGTGCCGCTGATGGGCGATGGCGGCCAGGGCGCCACCGAATGGCGCGCCGTCGCCATCGCCGCCGGCAAGGCGGTGGCGGCGCTGGCGGTGATCCTGCTGATCGGGCGCTACCTGCTCCCGCCGCTGTTCCGTGCCATTGCCGAGACGCATCGCGAGGAGCTGTTTTTCGGCATCACGCTGCTGGCGGTGCTCGGCACCGCAACCGCGACGCAGGCGGTGGGCCTCTCGCTCACGCTCGGGGCGTTTCTCGCCGGCCTGATGCTCGCCGAAACCGAATTCCGTCACCAGATCGAGGTTTACATCAGGCCGTTCGAGGGGCTGCTGCTCGGCCTCTTCTTCATGACGATCGGCATGACGATCGACCTCGGCTTCGCCGCGGCGCATTGGTGGCAGGTGCTGCTGCTGCTGCTCGGTCTCGTCACGATCAAGGCGGTGGTGATCGCGGGCCTCTGCTACGCGATCAAGATGCCGGCGGCGGTGGCGATTCGCACCGGCCTCGTGCTTGCGCAGGCCAGCGAGTTCGCGTTCGTGCTGATCGCGATCGCGGCGCGCGAGCGGATCGTGCCGGTGGAGGTGCAGCAAATGGTGCTGGCCGTGGCCAGCCTTTCGATGGCGGCGACGCCGGTGCTCGCCGTGTTCGGCCAATGGCTCGCGGGGCGCGTCGAGCGGGTCACGCGCATCGGCCTGGCCGCGCTCGAGCAGGAGAACATCGATCTTCAGAAGCACGTCGTGCTGGCCGGCTACGGCCGCTTCGGGCAGATGATCGCGCGCCTGCTCGACGCGAACCGCATTCCCTACGTCGCGCTCGATCTCGACCCGCAGCAGGTGGCCGCGTTCAAGAGCAAGGGCATCCCGATCCATTTCGGCGATGCGACGCGGCCCGAGATTCTCTGGGGCGTCGGCATCGACCGCGCCAGCGCCATCGTTCTGACGACGGCACGGGACCCCGCCGGCGAAACGCGGCTGGTGAGCCTGCTGCGCCGGCGGCTGCCCGACCTCAAGATCGTGGCCCGGGCGCGCGACACGCAACACGCCGCCGCCCTGACCGCGGCCGGCGCGACCGAGGCGGTGCCCGACGCGGTCGCCT
>CAZUYG010000270.1:0-5455 GCA_964624265.1 uncultured Candidatus Odyssella sp. | reverse complement strand
CCGCGAAGGCGGCCGCACCGTCGGCGCCGGCGTCGTCGCCAAGATCATCAAGTAGGGCGAGGAACGGGACAGGGTTTGGAACCCGGAGAGTTCGTCACTATGTACTCTCCGCGTTCCGACTAGGGGTGTAGCTCAATTGGCAGAGCGTCGGTCTCCAAAACCGAAGGTTGGGGGTTCGAGGCCCTCCACCCCTGCCAGACCCGCAAGACAGACGAGGACATGGCAAACCTAATCAGATTCTCCCGCGAAGTGCGTCAGGAAACGGCCAAGGTCACGTGGCCGAGCCGGCGCGAGACGCTGCAGGCGACGCTCATGGTGTTCGTCATGGTGGCGCTCGTGGCGATCTTCTTCCTGGCCGCCGACACGATGCTGAGCTTCGTCATGAAATCCGTCCTGGGACTGGGCCGCTGAACCATGGCGCAGCGCTGGTACGTCGTTCACGCCTACTCCGGCTTCGAGAAGAAGGTCGCGCAGTCGATCAAGGAGCAGGCGGAGGCCAAGGGTCTCGCCGATCTCATCACCGAGGTTCTGGTGCCGACCGAAGAGGTCGTGCAGATGCGGCGCGGCGCCAAGGTTTCGGCGGAGAGCAAGCTCTTCCCGGGCTACGTGCTGATCAAGATGGAGCTCAACGACGACACCTGGCACCTCGTCCAGAACACCGCGAAGGTGACGAATTTCCTCGGCGCGCACGGCAAGCCGCTGCCGATCAGCGATCGCGAGGCCGAGAACATCCTGAAGCAGGTGCGCGAGGGCGTCGAGCGGCCCAAGAGCTCGATCGTGTTCGAGGTGGGTGAGGCCGTGCGCGTCAGCGACGGTCCCTTCGAGAGCTTCAACGGCGTGGTCGAGGAAGTCGACAGCGAGCGCAACCGGCTCAAGGTTTCGGTCTCGATCTTCGGGCGTCCGACGCCGGTGGAACTGGAATTCAGTCAGGTCGAGAAGACCTGAACGCCGGAAAGGCTCCGCGTGCGGAGCCGACGGTGAAGGCGCGGGAGGCAGGCCAAAGCCCGACCGCGCAACGCAAGGAGGCGGCGTATCCGCCTTCGCAATGGGCCCCGCTCCCAGGGGTGGCGGCCCGCGTGAGGAGAAGTGGCGATGAAGAAGGTAGAAGGCTTCGTGAAACTCCAGGTGCCGGCCGGGCAGGCGAATCCCTCGCCGCCGATCGGCCCCGCGCTCGGTCAGCGCGGCCTCAACATCATGGAGTTCTGCAAACAGTTCAACGCGGCGACGAAATCGATGGAGCCGGGCACGCCGGTGCCGGTGATCATCACGGTCTATTCGGACCGCAGCTTCACCTTCGTCTCGAAGACGCCGCCGGCCAGCTACTACATCAAGAAGGCCGCGGGCATCGACAGCGGGTCGAAAACGCCGGGCCGCGCGCTCGCCGGCAAGGTGACGAAGAAGCAGCTGGAAGAGATCGCGAAGCAGAAGATGAAGGACCTGAACGCGAACGACATCGAGGGCGCGGTCAAGCAGCTCGCGGGCTCCGCCCGGTCCATGGGCCTCGAGGTGGTGGAGTAGGGCCATGGCCAAGCACAGCAAGCGTTTCCGCGCCGCGTTCGGCACCGTCAATCGCGAGAAGCTCTACAGCGTCGCCGACGCCGTGAAGCTCGTGAAGAAGAACGCCACCGCGAAGTTCGACGAGACGATCGAGATCGCGTTCAACCTCGGCATCGATCCGAAGCAGTCGGATCAGACCGTGCGCGGCGCCGTGACGCTTCCGGGCGGCACCGGCAAGACCGTGCGCGTCGCCGTGTTCGCCAAGGACGCCAAGGCCGCCGAGGCCAAGGCCGCCGGCGCCGACCTCGTCGGCGCCCAGGACCTTGCCGAGAAGGTGGAAAAGGGCGAGATCAACTTCGACCGCGTGATCGCGACCCCGGACATGATGGCCGTCGTCGGCAAGCTCGGCAAAGTGCTGGGCCCGCGCGGCCTGATGCCGAACCCGAAGCTGGGCACCGTCACGCCGAACGTGACCGAAGCGGTCAAGGCGGCCAAGGGCGGCCAGGTGCAATACAAGGCCGACAAGGCGGGCGTGGTTCATGCCGGCATCGGCAAGGCCAGCTTCACCGAGAAGGCGATCGAGGACAACGTGCGCGCGATCGTGGCCGCGATCAACGCGGCCCGTCCGCAGAATCTGAAAGGCACCTATATCAAGAAGGTGAGCGTGAGTTCGACCATGGGGCCGGGGCTCCAGATCGATCCCGCGGAGCTGGGCGGCGCCGCCGCCGCCCCGCAATAGGAATTCGCCGTGCGTTGCGTCTTTCGGGACGCAACGACGGCGTCTAACGGAGCGGCGAGGGTTTCGGCCCGATCCGCTCCGGCCCTGTCCGAGACTGCAGGTATCGACCGGTGTTCCGCACCGTCTCGACTTAAGCCCGCGAGGGGCCTGCAATAGACGGAGGTGAAGGGTTTCGTCGTTCGCAAGAACAGCGCGACCTCGAACGTCCGGGACAGGCGATCGTGTCGATGGGTGAAGCAGCCCATCAGCCGTGAACCGTCCGCCGAAGCGCCGCTGGCGCGGAAGCGGGCATGTGTAAGGAGTGGTCAAGGTGGATCGAGCGGCAAAAGCGAACCAGGTCGCTCAGCTGCGCGACATTTTCGGCAAGGCCGCCCTCGTCGTCGTCACCCATCCGAGCGGGCTGACGGTCGCCGAGGCGACGGACCTGCGCAAGAAAGTGCGCGCCGCCGGGGCCCGGTTCAAAGTGACGAAGAACCGGCTCGCCCGTCTCGCCCTCAAGGACACGAAGTTCAGCGGCCTCGCCGATCGCTTCAAGGGACCGACGGCCATCGCCTACTCGACCGATCCGGTCGCGGCGGCGAAGGTCGTTGCAGCCTACGCCAAGGACAATCAGAAGCTGCAGATCGTTGCAGGCTGCCTCGACGGCAGCATGCTCGATCAGGCGGGTGTCGATTCCCTGGCGAAGCTGCCGTCCCTGGACGAGCTGCGTGGCCGACTGATCGGCATGATCCAGACCCCGGCCCAGCGGCTGGCGGTTCTGGCGCAGGCCCCTGCGTCGCAATTGGCGCGGGTCTTCGGTGCCTACGGGAAAAAAGAGGCGGCCTGAGCCGTCACGCAACAGACCAAGTTCGAGGAGTAATGCGATATGGCCGATCTGGCTAAGATTGTGGACGACCTTTCGAGCCTGACCGTCATCGAGGCGGCTCAGCTCTCGAAGATGCTGGAAGAGAAGTGGGGCGTGTCGGCGGCGGCTCCGGTCGCGGTCGCCGCGGCTCCGGCCGCGGGCGCTGCCGAGGCGAAGAAAGAGGAAAAGACGGAGTTCACCGTCGTCCTCGCCAACGCCGGCGCCAACAAGATCAACGTCATCAAGGAAGTGCGCGCGATCACGAGCCTCGGCCTCAAGGAGGCCAAGGACCTCGTCGAGGGCGCGCCGAAACCCGTCAAGGAAGGCGTTACGAAAGACGAAGCCGACAAGCTCAAGAAACAGCTCGAAGCGGCGGGTGCGACGGTCGAGCTCAAGTAAGCTTGGCCGCAACACCTTCCGAACGAAGCCTAAGGCGGGGGCTGCCGGACATGCGTCCGGCGGCCCACCCGCCGTTCTGCCGTTTCCGGCCGGCGCGGGGCACGCGCCGCCGGGGCGGATAACGGGATGGACGTCGAGGAATTTCCGTCAGGGGCGCTTTGCCCCGGCGGCGTGATCGAAGAGCGGGGCCCGAAGCCGGGCTCCAGTTGAGGAAGAAGCAATGGCGAAAGCGTTCACCGGTCGCACGCGCATCCGCAAGACCTTCGGCCGTATTGCCGAAGTGGCTCCGATGCCGAACCTGATCGAGGTTCAGAAGAATTCCTACGACCACTTCCTGCAGGCCGAGACCGCGCTGACCCAGCGCGGCATGTGGGGCCTCGAGGAAGTGTTCCACACCGTCTTCCCGATCACCGATTTTTCCGGCAAGGCCACGCTCGAATTCGTCCATTTCGAGCTGGAGACGCCGAAGTTCGACGTCGAGGAGTGCCAGCAGCGCGGCATGACCTTCGCGGCGCCGCTCAAGGTGAAGCTGCGCCTCGTCGTGTTCGACGTCGACGAGGAGACGGGCGCCAAGTCCGTCCGCGACGTGAAGGAGCAGGACGTCTACATGGGCGACATGCCGCTCATGACCGACAACGGCACGTTCGTCGTCAACGGCACCGAGCGCGTGATCGTTTCGCAGATGCACCGCTCGCCGGGCGTCTTCTTCGATCACGACAAGGGCAAGACGCATTCCTCGGGCAAGTATCTGTTCGCCGCGCGCGTGATTCCGTACCGCGGCTCGTGGCTCGACTTCGAGTTCGACGCCAAGGACATCGTGCACGTCCGCATCGACCGGCGCCGCAAGCTGCCGGTGACGACGCTGCTCATGGCGCTGCCGGGCGAGGGCTCGGAGAAGCTCGTCGAAGACCGCAAGAAGGCGGGCAAGCCGGTCGATCCGACCGAGATCACCGGCATGTCGCAGGAGGAGATCCTCAACTATTTCTACGAGCAGATCGTCTACAAGCGCGCCGACAAGGGCTGGGTCACGAAGTTCGATCCGGAGCGCCTGAAGGGCATGAAGCTCGAAGGCGACATGCTCGACGCCAAGACGGGCAAGAAGATCGCCGACGCCGGCGAGAAGATGACGCCGCGCTTCCTGAAGCGCCTGCAGGAGCAGGGCGTGAAGGACCGCATCGCGCCGAACGAGGAGCTCTACGGCAAATACGCCGCGATCGACATCGTCAACGAGAAGACCGGCCAGATCCACGTCGAGGCCGGCGACGAGATCACGGCGCAGATCATCGAGAAGCTCGCGCAGGCCGGCGTCAAGGAACTGCCGATCCTCGCGATCGACCACATCAACGTCGGCCCCTACATCCGCAACACGCTGGCGGCGGACAAGAACCGCAATCGCGAAGAGGCGCTGCTCGACATCTACCGCGTGATGCGTCCGGGCGAGCCGCCGACGGTGGAGGCGGGCGACACGCTGCTGAACGGCCTGTTCTTCGACAGCGAGCGCTACGACCTTTCCGCGGTCGGCCGCGTGAAGATGAACATGCGCCTCGGCATCGAGGTGGCCGACACGATGCGCGTGCTGCGCAAGCACGACGTGCTCGCGATCGTGAAGGTGCTCGTCGAGCTCAAGGACGGGCGCGGCGAGATCGACGACATCGACAATCTCGGCAACCGGCGCGTCCGCTCGGTCGGCGAGCTGATGGAGAACCAGTTCCGCATCGGCCTGCTGCGCATGGAGCGCGCGATCAAGGAGCGCATGTCGACGGTCGAGATCGATTCGGTGATGCCGCACGATCTCATCAACGCCAAGCCGGTGGCGGCGGCGGTGCGCGAGTTCTTCGGCTCGTCGCAGCTCAGCCAGTTCATGGACCAGACCAACCCGCTCTCGGAGATCACGCACAAGCGGCGTCTCTCCGCGCTCGGACCGGGCGGCCTCACGCGCGAGCGCGCCGGCTTCGAGGTGCGCGACGTGCACCCGA
>CAZUYG010000269.1:0-5461 GCA_964624265.1 uncultured Candidatus Odyssella sp. | reverse complement strand
CGATCATCTCGTTCACGTAAAGCCCGCTTTCGCCGCCGCGCAGGAGATCGGCGCGCGAGATCTTCCCTGTGTCGAGATAGACGTTCGTTGACGCCGGGCCCGGCGGGCCGCTGGTGCCGCGCGCGGCGCGGCCGTTGCTCTTGAGCTTGAGCTGCCGCGCCGAGCGGAGATCGAGCAGCCATGTGGTCAGCCGGCCGTCCTCGACCACGTCGAGGCGATCGGCCGCCAGCCCCTCGCCGTCGAACGGCTTCGAGCGCAGCCCGCGCGGCCGCCGCGGATCGTCGACGATGCGCAGCCCCGGCGCCATCACCTGCTCGCCGAGCTTGTCTTTGAGAAACGAGGTGCCGCGCGCGATCGAGGCGCCGTTGATGGCGCCCAGGAGATGGCCGACGATGCTGTTCGACACGCGCGGATCGAACACGACCGGCACCTTGGCGGTGGCCATCTTGCGCGGCCCGAGCCGCCGCACCGCGCGCTCGCCGGCGCGCCGGCCGACCGCCGCGGGATCCTCGAGGTCGTGGCCATAGACGGCGCTGTGCCATTCGTAGTCGCGCTCCATGCCGGTGCCCTCGCCGGCCAGCACCGAGGCGGACACGCTGTGCGAGCTGCGGCGGTAGTGGCCGGCGAAGCCGTTGCTGGCCGCGAGCCAGATGCGCGTGGCGCCCCAATTGGCTTCCGCGCCCTCCGAATTGGTCACGCCTTTCACCGCCCGCGCCGCCTCCTCGGCCGCGCGCGCGCGCTGGATGAGATCCTCGGCCGTGGGCTCGGCGGGATCGAACATGTCGATCTCGGGCACGGTTCGCGCGATCTCGCCCGGCTCCGCGAGGCCGCAGAATTCGTCCTCCGGCACCGCCCGCGCCATCGCCACGGCGCGCTCGGCCAGCGCCGCGACCGCCGCCGGCGTGAGCTCGGTCGAGGAGACGCTGGCCTGCCGCTTGCCGATGAATACGCGCAGGCCGAGATCGCGCGCCTCGGCCCGCTCGAGCTTCTCGATCTTGCCGAGCCGCTGGCCGTGCGAGAGCGCGTCGGTTTCCGCATAGAGCGCGTCGGCCGCATCGGCGCCCGCGGCCTTGGCGCGCTTGAGGAGATCGGCGAGGAGTTCGAGCGGCGGTGGATTGGGCATGAACATTCCCGATGGCGAGCCGCGCAATATTGGCGCCCCCGCGCCGCTTGGCTAGGGGCTACGTCTGCAACCGCCGCTCATACAGCGCGCGCAGCAGCCAGAAGACCGCGCACCACACGAGCGCCGCGAGGATATCGGCGAGGTAGAACTCGCTCGGCGCGCCGGTGAGCTTGCCCGACTGCATCATCATCTGGTGGAAGCCGCCGATCCCGAAGCCGATCGCCAGCACGAAAGGCAGGCCGCGGAATACCAACGCGGCGCCGAGCGCCATCAGCACGACGTCGGGCGCAGCCAGGGATTCGACCGCGTATTCGGGCACGCCGGCGAGGCCGCGCTCCTTCACCGCTTCGGCCTCGGCCAGTTCGGCGTCGATCTTGCGCTTCACCTCTTCCATTTCCGCGGCCGAGGCGCTGAACAGGAACGCGAACGCATAGGGGCGATAGCGCGGCTCGAGCGAGAGGATGGGCCGCGCGGTGCGCTGATACTCGAGCGCGCGGCGCACCTGATCGGGCGTCATCGCCGAGGACGAATCGGGCGCGGCCAGAAGCGCCCGGAGCACCGCGCCCGCGCACAGCAGCACGATGCCGAAGAAGACGGGCGAGCGCAGCCAGGCCATGGCGGCGCTGATATCACCTTCGCGCGGCAACGCAAGAGCCTCGCCGGCAGGCCCTGTGGCGCGGCGCGAATTGACAGTGCGCGGCCGCTCGCCGAGCGTTCGGCCTGCAATCCGGGGAAGATTCCATGCCTACCGTCCTGCTGCTGTCCGCCTCCAACATTCTGATGACGATCGCCTGGTACTGGCATCTGAAGCACAAGGAATGGCCGCTGTGGCAGGTGGTGCTCATCAGCTGGGGCATCGCGTTTTTCGAGTACACGCTGGCCGTGCCCGCCAACCGGCTCGGGCACGGCACGTTCACCGCGGCGCAGCTCAAGGTGATTCAGGAGGTCATCGCGCTCGCCGCGTTTGCGGTGTTCGCGCTGGTGTATCTCGGCGAGCCGCTGCGCTGGAATTATGCCGCCGCCTGCCTGTGCGTCGTCGCGGCGGTTTTCTTCATCATGAATTTTTGAACGCCGCAAAACTGCTGATTGCGCCCTGTGTGGCGCGATGCGACAGTACCGGCGACGCGCCGGCCATCTGGGGCTTATCCGGCCGGCGCGCTTAACTTGGGGAGTTCCATAATGCTGAAGCTTGCTGCCCGCCTTCTGGCGGTTTTTGCGTTTGCCTTCGCCGCAATTCCCGCGGCGCACGCGGAGAGCTCGCCCTGCCCGGGCAATATGGCGAGCTATTTCAACCTGAAGAACGGCGATTCCATCAAATGCACCTGCCCGGCGCTGACCGGCGGCCGCACGGTGTGGGGCACCGCGCGTTATACGGTCGATTCCGACGTATGCCGCTCGGCGGTGCACGCAGGCGCGGCGCCCTCGTCCGGCGGCGAAGTGACGGTTTATCTATCGGAGGGCTGCCCGATCTTCCGCAGCAACGCGAAGAACGGCGTGCAGAGCTCGAATTACGGCCCGTATGGCCGCACCTATCATTTCGTCAAGGATGCGCCGCCCTGCGAGGTGCAGACCAAGGACGATCCCGTTCCGGATTGCCCGTTCTCGATGTCGGTGTTCGCGCAGATGAAGCCGGGCCAGACGTGGCGCTGCAAATGCAGCGAGCAGCGCATGAAGAGCGCCGGCTCGGTTTACGGCGACGGCCGCTACACGACCGACTCCAACACCTGCTCCGCCGCGAAGCACGCGGGCATTCTGAAGGAGACGGGCGGCGAGGTGACGGTCCATACCGACGAGGGCTGCAAGCGCTTCACCGCCGCGGCCAAGAACGGCATCACCTCGCGCGAATGGGGCGCCTACGCGATGTCGTACGCCTTCGCGAAGCCGCTGCCGGCCTGCGCGAACTGACCCGGAGCCGATGACCACGGACTGACGCCGGCGGGCGCGGGCGTTTCGCGGGCAGGCAGACTGCCGGCGAACGGCCGCGCCCGTTCGTGTTGGTGCCGCGCGGCGCTTCCGCTAGAATCCGGCGCATGGCCCGGGTCCGGATCAGCGAAAGCGCGCTGGAATTCGAGGATCTCACGATCCCGCTCACCGTGAAGCGCAACCGGGCGGCGCGGCGGATTTCGCTGCGCATCGACGTTCCGCGCCGCGGCGCGGTGCTTACCCTTCCGGCCCGCGCCGGCATCTCCGCCGGGCTCGATTTCGTCGCCGAGAAGGCGATCTGGCTCCGCAACGCCTATGCGCGGCTGCCCGAGGCGGTGCCCTTCGCGCACGGCGCCTTCATTCCGCTGCAGGGACGCCCGCACCGCATCGAGCATCGCCCCGCCGCCAAGGGCGGCGTCTGGCGCGAGAGCGTGGGCGACACCGATGCGATCGTCGTGACCGGCGCCGCCGAACACCTGCCGCGCCGGCTCGAGGACTGGCTGCGGCGGGAGGCGCTGGCGCTGCTCGACCTGCGCACGCGCGCGAAGGCAGCGGCCGCGGGACGCGCGGTGGCGCGCGTGTTCGTGCGCGATACGCGCTCCCGATGGGGCAGCTGCGCGCGCGACGGGCGCGTGCACTATTCCTGGCGGCTCGTTTTCGCGCCCGATTTCGTGCTCGACTACGTGGTGGCGCACGAAGTGGCGCATCTCGTCTACATGAGCCACGGGCCGCGCTTCCGTGCCACGGTCGACGGCCTCACGCCGCACCGGGCCGAGGCCGAGGCATGGCTTCGCGTGCACGGCGCCGGCCTGCTGCTGGTGGGCGCAAGCTTCGGATAGAAGGGCGGCGACCCGTTCCATAGGTTGGCGGCACATGAACGCGAAACCGAAGAGACCCGCCATGTCCGCCACGCTGCCCGCTTCCGAAGCCCGTATGAACGGCACCGCCGCGCTCGCCACCGCGCAGATGGAAGCGGTGCGCCATGCCTGCGCGATGATCGATGCGGCCGAAGACAGCCCGCCGACGCTCGAGGAACTCTCGCGCGCGGTGGGGATCAGCCCCACGCATTTCCAGAAGATCTTCAAGCGCGCGACCGGCGTCTCGCCGCGCCAATACGCGGAGACGCGCCGCGTGGCCAGGGTGAAGGCGCTGCTGCGCGCCGGCGAGCCGGTCAGCGCGGCGCTCTACGGCGCCGGCTACGGCTCTTCGCGCGGGCTCTACGAAAGCGCGCACGCCACGCTCGGTATGACGCCGGCCACCTACCGCAAGGGCGGCGCCGGCGCCGACATCGGCTATGCGTTCGGCCGCTCGCGGCTCGGCGAGGTTCTGGTGGCGGCGACGGCGCAGGGCGTGTGCTTCGTGGCGCTGGGCGATTCCAAGGGCAAGCTCGTCGCCGAATTGAAGGGCGATTTCCCGGCCGCGCATTTCCACGAGGACACCGGCCGCCTCGGCCAATGGCTCGACGAAGTCTTGCGCCGGATCGAGGGCGCCGAGCCCGCCGCGGCGCTGCCGCTCGACATCCGCTGCACGGCCTTCCAGCGCCGCGTGTGGCAGGCGCTGACCGAAATCCCGCTCGGCCAGACGCGCACCTATTCCGAGCTCGCGGCCGCGCTTGGGGCGCCCCGCGCGCAGCGCGCGGTGGGCCGCGCCTGCGCCACGAATCCGGTTTCCATCCTGGTGCCCTGTCATCGCGCGGTGCGCGAGGATGGCGGGCTCGGCGGCTATCGCTGGGGCCTCAAGAAGAAGCAGGCGCTCCTCGCCGCCGAGAACGCCGGCGATTTCCCCGCGCGGCGCAGCGGACGCTGATCGAAAATCCAGCGCACGCGGCGACGCGTGGCATATTTTCTTCGCCGCGGGATCGGGCGATAATCGACGCATGCGAATCGTCTCGGTGCTGCTCGCTTCCGTTCTCATGTCCTCGTCCGCCGCCGCGCAATCGGCGGACATCGCGCTCGTGTGGCGCGGCGGCCTCGCCAATGCGCGAGACCTCTTCGCCCACGCGCAGATGGCGCCGGTTCTGGAGCGCCTGCTCGGCGCGCGCCGTGCGGCGTTCGAGGCCTCGACCGTGAAGCCCGATCCGCTCGTGCGCCACGCCGGCCAGATCGTCGTCGGCACCGCCTGCGCGCGCGATTGCGCGTCGGGTGGCGCCTTCGTCGTCGCCGATACGCGGCGCGGCGAAGTGCTCGTGCTGCTGGCGGCGCCGGGCGGCCGCGGCCTCGAACGCTTCGAGACCCCGCGCTTCCCGTTCCCGACCGAATCGGTTTCCGCCGCGATGGAAGCATGGAAGGCGAAATACGCGCGCCAATGAGGCGCGATGACGAAAGCGTGAGCACGACCTTGCGAAGGCATGCGCACCGCGCATGAACCCGGCGCATCGGCGCCGGGCGGTTGCGGCGATTGTTTCACGCGCGCCCG
>CAZUYG010000268.1:3405-5471 GCA_964624265.1 uncultured Candidatus Odyssella sp. | reverse complement strand
GATCTGGAAACGACGCAAGGCTCGGTCTTGGGGATCGCGGTGTGCCTGACCGATAGTGATCAGCTGAGCGTCGCGGCAATTGATGTCACGCGGCCCCGCCCCACGAAACCGCGCACGTTGACCCTTGTCGCGGCCGACAAGCCCAAACCCGACGGCTTCGAGCTGATCTCTCAGGGAACGTGCATTGCCTCAAACAGCGGACGACAGGTCACGCTGTATGGAAAGCGCGCGTCCGACTAGAGCGGCCTCCGGATCAGCCGCGCCAATTCCCCGATGATGCCGCGGCGGAACGCGAGCACGCAGAGCACGAAGATGGCGCCCTGGATGACGCTGACCCAGGCGCCGGCGCGCTCGGCGAGGAATTCCTCGATCGTGATCAGCACGACGGCGCCGGCGGTGGGCCCGAAGATCGTTCCCATGCCGCCCAAGAGCGACATCAGCACCACTTCGCCCGACATCGGCCAGTTCACGTCGCCGAGCGCGGCGCTGCCGGTGACGAACACCTTGGTGCCGCCGGCGAGGCCGGCGAGCGCCGCCGACAGCACGAACGCGGTGAGCTTGTAGCGCTCGGTGCGGTAGCCGAGCGAGATCGCGCGCGGCTCGTTCTCGCGGATCGCCTTCAGCACCTGGCCGAACGGCGAGTGCACGATACGGTAGACGATCAGAAAGCCGAGCACGAAGACGCCGAGCACGAACCAGTAGAGCGAGAGGTTGTCGCGCAGATTGAGGAAGCCGAGCGCCGTCCGCGACGCGTTGCCGAGCTGCAGCCCGTCTTCGCCGCCGGTGAACGGCGCCTGCACGGCGAGGAAGAAGATCATCTGCGCGAAAGCAAGCGTCACCATCGCGAAATAGATGCCCTGGCGGCGAATCGCGAGCTTGCCGATGACGTAGCCGAACACCGCGGCCACCGCGACCGCGCCGAGGATCGCGAATTCGGGCCGGAACGGCGGAATGACGAGGCCGATCGGGATCGACACCTTGAAGATCGTGATCGTGCCGATCGAAAGGCCTTTCGAGGCGAAATGCGCGGCGGCATAGGCGGCCGTGCCCCAGAACGCCGCGTGGCCGAACGACAGCAGGCCGCCGAAGCCGATCAGCAGGTTGAACGCACTTGCGAACAGCGCGAAGCACAGCAGCTTCGCGAGGAACACCGGATAGACCTGGAACGGCGCCGCGATCGCCAGCGCCACCATGATCGCGAAGGCGACGTAGTGATGGCGCGGCGTTCCGGTCGCGGCGATGGCGGGGGCCTGAGCGATCATGTCACGCCGTCCGTCCGAACAGGCCGGCGGGCTTGATCAGCAGCACGATGGCCATGATGACGAAGATCACCGTGTTGGAGGCCTCCGGGAAGAACACCTTCGTCAGCCCCTCGACGATGCCGAGCGTGAAGCCGGTGACGATGGAGCCCATGATCGAGCCCATGCCGCCGATCACGACGACGGCGAAGACGACGATGATGAGGCTCGATCCCATCTGCGGGCTGACGTTGTAGATCGGCGCGGCCATCACGCCGGCGAGCGCCGCGAGCCCCACGCCCGCGGCATAGGTGAGCGTGAGCATCATCGGCACGTTGATGCCGAAGGCCTGCACGAGCGCCGGGTTTTCCGTGGCGGCGCGCAGATAGGCGCCGATCTTCGTGCGCTCGATGACGAACCAGGTGGCGAGGCACACGACGAGCGAGGCCGCGACGACCCAGCCGCGGTAGTTCGGCAGGAACATGAAGCCGAGATTGTGCCCGCCGGTGAGCAGCTCGGGCATCTGATAGGACTGGCCCGACGAGCCGTACTCGTTGCGGAACAGCCCTTCGACGATCAGCGCCAGGCCGAAGGTAAGCAGCAGGCCGTAGAGGTGATCGAGCTTGTAGAGCCAGCGCAGCATCGTGCGCTCGACGATCGCGCCGAACAAGGCGACGATGAGCGGCGCGACCAGCAGCGCCGGCCAATAGCCGATGCCGGTCTTTTCCAGCAGCAGCCACGCGACGAACGCGCCCATCATGTAGAGCGCGCCATGCGCGAAGTTCACGACGTTGAGCATGCCGAAAATGACGGCAAGGCCGAGGCTCA
>CAZUYG010000268.1:0-3305 GCA_964624265.1 uncultured Candidatus Odyssella sp. | reverse complement strand
TGCGCGAAGTTCACGACGTTGAGCATGCCGAAAATGACGGCAAGGCCGAGGCTCAACATCGCGTAGAACGCGCCGTTGATGAGGCCGAGCAGAAGCTGGCCGAACAGCGCCTGCGGCGGTATGCCGAGAAATTCGAACATGGGCGCGGTGGGTGCGGAACCGGCGCGGACGCGCCCCCATCCGGCCTTCCGTTGAACGGAAGGCGCGGACGGGGGCGGCGACGCTCAGGCTACTTCTTCGCGACGAGCGGGCACCCGCCATCCGCGAGCGGACGGAAGGCTTCTTCCGCCGGAATGGTCGCGCGGACCTTCATCAGATCCCACGGGCCCTTCGACTCGGACGGCTTCTTCACCTCGAGCAGATACATCGGGTGAATCTTGCGGCCGTCGGCGCGGATCGTGCCCTTGCCGAACAGCGGGTCGTCGGTGGGCATCTCCTTCATCTTCGCGACCACGGCCTTGCCGTCGGCGTCGCTCTTCAGGGCTTCGAGGGCTTTCAGATAGTGGAGCACGGCGCTGTAGACGCCGGCCGTCACCATCGTCGGGTAGTTCTTCTTCGGATGCTGGGCGACGTAGCGCTCCGTGAACTTGCGGTTCGCGTCATTGTGGTCCCAATACCAGGCCTCGGTGAAGATCAGCCCCTGCGCGGTCTGCAGGCCGAGCGCCTTGATGTCGGTGACGAACACGAGGAGGCCGGCGAGGTTCTGGCCGCCGCGGACGATGCCGAATTCGGAGGCCTGCTTGATCGAATTGATCGTGTCGCCGCCGGCATTGGCGAGCCCGACGATCTTGGCCTTCGACGACTGCGCCTGGAGCAGGAACGAGGAGAAGTCCTGCGTGTTCAGCGGCGCGCGCACGCTGCCGAGCACCTGGCCGCCGTTGGCCTTCACGACCGCCGACGTGTCGCGCTCGAGGGCGTGGCCGAACGCATAGTCGGCCGTGATGAAGAACCACGACGAGCCGCCGGTTTTCACGATCGCCTTGCCGGTGCCGTTGGCGAGCGCCCAGGTGTCGTAGGTCCAGTGCACGGAATTGGGCGAGCATTTCGGGCCGGTCAGGTCCGATGCCGCCGCGCCCGAGATCAGGAACACCTTGTTCTTCTCGCGCACGACTTCGCTGACGGCGAGGGCGACCGACGACGTGGGAACGTCGACGACGACGTCGACCTTGTCTTCGTCGAGCCACTTCTTGACGATGCCGGTGCCGACGTCGGGCTTGTTCTGGTGATCGGCGCCGATGATCTCGACCTTCATGCCCTTCTTGGCGGCGCCGAAATCCTCGACGGCCAGGCGCGCGGCGATGACCGAGCCGATGCCGGCGACGTCGGCATAGAGGCTCGACATGTCGTTGAGCACGCCGATCTTGATCGTGCCGTCCGTCCACTGCTGCGCCTCAGCGCCGCCCGCGGAAAGCGCCATCGCCGCCACCGCGGCCAGCCATTTCATCTTCATCGAATCGCTCCTTCCCTGATCATTGTTGCTCAAACGCCGAGGTAGTTTTCCACGTCGCCCATGCGCGCCTCGAGTTTCTCGCGCGGGATCATGTCGATCACCTGTCCGTGCTCGACGACGTAGAAGCGGTCCGCCACCGTGGCGGCGAATCGGAAATTCTGCTCGACGAGCAGAATCGTGAAGCCCTTTTCCTTCATCTTGCGGATCGCGTTGCCGATCTGCTCGATGATGACCGGCGCCAGCCCTTCGGTCGGCTCGTCGAGCAGCAGCATCTCGGCGCCGGTGCGCAGGATGCGGCCGATCGCGAGCATCTGCTGCTCGCCGCCCGAGAGCTTCGTGCCCTGGCTCTTCTCGCGCTCCTTCAGATTCGGGAACAGCGCGTGGATTTCGGCGACGCTCATGCCGCCGGGCCGTATCGCCGGCGGCAGCAGCAGGTTCTCGGTGACGTTGAGGCTGGCGAAGATGCCGCGCTCCTCGGGGCAGAAGGCGAGGCCGAGGCGCGCGATGCGGTGCGACGGCAGGCCGACGAGCTCCTGGCCGCCGAACGCGATCGAGCCCTTGCGCTGCCCGACGATGCCCATGATCGATTTCAGCGTCGTCGTCTTGCCGGCGCCGTTGCGGCCGATCAGCGTGACGAGCTCGCCCTTCTTCACCTCGAAATTCATGCCGTGGAGAATGTGCGATTCGCCGTACCACGAATGGAGATCGCGCACGGCGAGCAGCGCATCGCCGGACGGCGCGGCGGCGGGCTCGATCTTGCGGGCGGCCTCAGCCATGCGCGTGCCCCATGCTTCCCATATAGGCCTGGACGACGGCGGGATTGCGCGAAACCTCGGCGTAGCTGCCTTCGGCCAGCACCTCGCCGCGCGCCAGCACCGTGATCGTGTCCGAGAGATTGGCCACGACCTTCATGTTGTGCTCGACCATGAGCACCGTGCGGTTCTTGGCGACCGTCCGGATGAGCGTCTGCGTGCGCTCGATGTCTTCGTGGCCCATGCCGGCCATCGGCTCGTCGAGCAGCATCATGTCGGGCTCGAGCGCCAGCGTCGTCGCGATCTCGAGCGCGCGCTTCCGCCCATAGGGCAGCTCGACCGCGGGGATCGTGCGATACTGGCCGAGGCCGACCGCCTCGAGCAGTTCGCCGGCCTTGCCATTGAGCCCGTCGAGCTGGCGTTCCGATTTCCAGAAATGGAAGGAGTTGCCCATCTTGCGCTGCAGCGCGACGCGAACGTTTTCGAGCGCCGTCAGGTGCGGGAAGACCGCGGAAATCTGGAACGAGCGCACCAGGCCCATGCGCGCGATATCGGCCGGCGACGCGGAAGTGATGTCCTGCCCGGAATAGGTGATGCGGCCGGCGGTGGGCGTCAGGAATTTCGTGAGCAGATTGAAGCACGTCGTCTTGCCGGCGCCGTTCGGGCCGATCAGCGCGTGGATCGTGCCGCGGCGCACGGCCAAGGAGACGTTCTTGACCGCGACGAAGCCCTTGAACTCTTTGGTCAGCCCTTCGGTGCGAAGGACGATGTCCGTGCTCAACCGCGTCTCCTCCCGCTAAGCCGCGTTTGCCGCGGTCTTCGCGCCCGCATCTTTGAGTTGGGGAGCGGGCGCGGACCTTCTATGGGCGCGGTGTTTTAGAGTCAATGTGCCGGTCGCGCGCAGCCGTCGCACATCATATTGGTTTTCAACGATTCTGCCGCGATATTGGGCAGATCGGCGCAGGTGCTGTCGCGCGTGCGCCCAGGGTCAGGCCGCGCGGTCCGCCGCGGCGTCTTCGCGGATCATGCCGGCGCCTTTCTCGGCGATCATCAGCGTGGGCGAGTTGGTGTTGCCTGAAGTGATCGTCGGCATGATCGAGGCG
>CAZUYG010000267.1:0-5484 GCA_964624265.1 uncultured Candidatus Odyssella sp. | reverse complement strand
GCGTACGATGCGCTGCAGGGTCACGACGCCGAAGACCCGGTTTCGGCGGAGCGCCCCCGCGAGCCGGCGGCGCCGGAGCTGGAGCGCGGTGCCGAGGGCCTCCGCATCGCCATTGCCGGCGATTATTTCGAGCGCGGCGGGGCGCCGGTGCCGCTCGAGGAGGTGGCAACCGTGGCGCAGGCGCTCGGCGCCGCGCAGCGCGTGACGCTGCCGGAGGCGCATCGCGCGCGCGCCGCGGCGTTCGTCATCACGACGGCCGAAGGCGGCGCTCTTCATCTCGAGCGCCTGAAGCAACGCGCCGGGGATTTCGATCCCGCCACGCGCGACCGCTTCATCGCCGGGGCGCTCACGCCGGCGGCCTGGTATGTCCGGGCGCAGCGCTTTCGCCGCTGGTACCGCGACCGCGTCCGCGAGGCGATGGCCGATGTCGATATCCTGCTGGCGCCGGCCACGCCGGTGACGGCGCCGCGCATCGGCCAGCAGACGATGACCATCGGCGGCGCGGAAATGCTCGTGCGCCCCAACCTCGGCGTTTTCACGCAGCCGATCTCGTTCATCGGCCTGCCGGTGGCGGTGGCGCCGCTGCAGCGCGCGGGCGCGATGCCGATCGGGGTGCAGATCATCGCCAAGCCGTGGCGCGAGGCCGACGCGCTGCGGGTCGCGTTCGAACTCGAGCGGCGCGGGATCGCGGCCGCGCCGGCGGCGGAGTAGGAAACATGCACGAGAACATTCCCGAGGTCGTCGCAGAGGTCAGCGCGATCTTCGCGCGCTACGAGAAGGCGCTGGTCGGCAACGACGTGGAGACTCTGAACGCCCTGTTCTGGCGCGATCCGCGCGTGCTGCGCTACGGCATCGGCGAAAGCCTCTACGGCCACGAGGCGATCGCGGGCTTCCGCGCCGCGCGTCCGGTCGCCGATCTCGACCGCGACCTGTTCAACACGGTGATCACGACCTTCGGCCGCGATTTCGCCACGGCGAACACCGAGTATCGCCGCAAGGCGAGCGGCAAGGTGGGGCGCCAGAGCCAGACCTGGGTGCGCTTTCCCGAGGGCTGGCGAATCGTCGCCGCGCATGTCAGCTTTCCCGCCGGATGACCGGCCGCGCCGTCACGCGGCCTTGACCTGAAACAAACCGGACGCCGCCTGCCGCCGATATCTTGGGCAGGCAACGGGAGAGACTCGCATGGCGCGCATCATCGGCGGCATTGCCGCATCGCACACGCCCACGATCGGGTTCGCGTTCGACAAGAACAAGCAGAACGATCCGGTCTGGGCGCCGATTTTCGAGGGTTTCGCGCCGGTGCGGGCATGGCTTGCCGAGCGCAAGCCGGACGCGCTCTTCTTCATCTTCAACGATCACGTCACGTCGTTCTTCTTCGACCACTATTCCGCCTTCGCGCTCGGCATCGGTGAAAGCTATGCGCCGGCCGACGAGGGGGGCGGGCCGCGCGATCTCCCGCCGCTCCGGGGACATTCGCGGCTCGCCCAGCACATCGGCGCTTCGCTCGTCGCCGACGAATTCGACATGTCGTTCTTCCAGGACAAGCCGCTCGATCACGGCTGCTTCTCGCCGATGTGCATGCTGATGCCGCACGAACCGGCGTGGCCCATCCCGATCGTGCCGCTGCAGATCGGCGTTCTGCAGTTCCCGATTCCCTCGGCGCGGCGCTGCTACCGCCTCGGCCAGTCGCTGCGCCGCGCGATCGAGAGCTATCCCGAGGACATTTCCGTCGCGATCGCCGCCACCGGCGGCCTTTCGCACCAGGTGCACGGCGAACGCGCCGGCTTCAACAACACGGAATGGGATCTGCGCTTCCTCGATCTGTTCGAAAACGACCCCGAGCGCCTCGCGGGCATGACCCACGCGGAATTCGCGGCGCTCGGCGGCCTCGAGGGCGCCGAAGTCATCATGTGGCTGGTGATGCGCGGCGCGCTTTCGGCGCGGGTCAAGAAGCTGCACCAGAGCTACTATCTGCCCTCGATGACCGGAATCGCCACTGCGATCTATGAGAACGAGGCGGAGCCGGCGTCGGGCGCGGAAGCCGAGCGGCAGCGCGATCACGTCGGCCGCCAGCTCGCCGGGGCCGAGTCGTTGACCGGCACCTATCCGTTCACGCTCGAGCGCAGCGTCAAGGGCTATCGCATCAACAAATTCCTCCACGCCCTGATCGAGCCGTCGCACCGCGCGCGGTTTCTCGCCGACCCGGAAGGCGCGTTCGCCGAGGCGGGGCTCACCGAGCAGGAGCGCGACCTGATTCGCCGCCGCGACTGGCGCGGACTCATCCACTATGGCGCGATCTTCTTCATGCTCGAGAAGCTCGGCGCCGTGATTGGTGTTTCCAACCTGCATATCTACGCCGCCATGCGCGGCCAGACGCTTGAGGAATTTCAGAAGACGCGCAACGCGCCCGGCGCCCTCTATTCGGTGGCCGGCACCGACGCCAACAAGACGAACTGGGACCGTCCGCGCTGAGGCCGGGCCGGCGCGGCGCGCGCCAAAGCCCTTCCGTCGCGCGATGGCCGGCGCGCTGCCGGCGCGACCCTGCATCCCTTTGCAATGGAGCATTCACCCGGTAGTTTCCGCTGCGAAGCGCGGGGAACGGAACGGGATGCGGGCGTACGAGGCGTGGTCCACCGCCTATTTCAGCTGGATCGTTCGCCATCCCGTGATCGTCATCGTGCTCGCGGCGATCGCGATCCTCTCGTGCGGGATCGGCATGCGGACCCTGTCGTTCGATCCCGACAGCCGCGTCTTCTTCGGCGAGAACAATCCGCAGAAGCTCGCGCTCGACCGCATGGAGCGCACGTTCACCGCGTCGAACACCGTCGTTTTCGTCGTCTCGGCCAAGCAGGGCACGGTGCTCACCAAGCGCGGCCTCGGTCTGATCGAGGAACTCACCGCGCGCGCCTGGAAAACGCCGTATTCGAGCCGGGTCGACTCGCTCTCCAACGTGGAGACGAGCCGGGCGCGCGGCGACGAAATCGCGTTCGAGCCGTATTTCAAGAACGCGGCGGCGCTCGCCGAGGCCGGCGCCGGGCAGGCCGCCCGCGCGATTCTCGCCGACAAGGAGCTGGTCCACCGCCTCGTTTCGCCGGCCGGCGACACGACGGGAGTGGTCGTGTTCGTGATCCAGCCGCGCCAGAGCCGCAAGGAAATTCACGAAATCGCGGATTTCTCGCGCGCGCTGGCGGCGGAATTCGGCGCGCGCTACCCCGATTTCGAGTTCCGCCTGACCGGCGGCGTCCTTGCCGACGTCACCTTCGCCGAGGCGGGCAGTGCCGACGTCGCCACCCTCATTCCGGTGATGATGGGCCTGATCGTACTGGCGCGATGGATCGGTCTGCGTTCGCTGGCGGGCGTCTTCGCGACCATGATGGTCGTGGTCGGCTCCGTAATCGTCACGCTCGGCCTCTTCATCGGCACGGGCACGACGCTCAACGGAGCGACGTCGAGCGCGCCCCTCATCATCATGACGATCTGCATTCTCGATGCCGCGCACGTCATAGCGACGATGTCGCAGAACATTGCGGCCGGCCAGGACAAGACGCAGGCCCTCGTGTCGTCGCTGAAATCGAACAACCTCGCGATGTTCATCACGAGCCTCACGGACGTGATCGGGTTCGTCGCGCTCAATTTCGCCGATTCGCCGCCGCTCAACGAACTCGGAAACATGGTGTCGATCGGCGCGGCGGCCGCCTATCTTCTCAGCATCTCGCTGCTGCCGGCTCTGCTGGCGCTACTGGCGCCGCGCGCGCGGCCCGCCCGGGACAGGCTCGGCAGCGCGATGACGTTCTTCGCCGACCTGGCCATCGCGCACCGCGCCAAACTGCTGGTCGCGATGGGCCTCCTCGCGGTGGGCATGAGCAGCGGCATCCTGCGCATCACGCTCGACGACGATTTCATCAAGTATTTCGACGAGCGTTTCGCGTTCCGCCGCGATACCGATTTCTACCAGCAGCGCCTCGGCGGCCTGCACGTCATCAATTTCGCGGTGCCGTCGGGGGAGCAGCACGGCATCACCGACCCCGCCTATCTGCGCAACGTCGACCGTTTCGCCGAATGGTTCCGGAGCCAGCCGAAGGTCATTCACGTCGTCGCGTTCTCCGACACGATGAAGCGGCTGAACATGAACCTGAACGGCGACGACCCGAAGCATTACGCGATCGGCGATTCGCGCAGGCTGAACGCGCAGCTGCTTCTGCTCTACGAGCTGTCCGTGCCGCAGGGGCGCGATCTGCGCAGCCAGATCGACGTTTCGAAGTCCACGACGCTCGTCTCCGTCATCCTGCGCGGCGCATCCTCGACCGACATTCAATCCCTCGCGGCCGCGGGCGAGGGGTGGCTCGCGCGCGAGGCGCCCGCGATGCGCGCGGTCGGCACCGGCCTGTCCGTGGCCTATGCGCACATCTCGGAGGCGAACATCCGCATGATGCTGCTCGGCACGTTCGTCGGGCTGACGCTCATATCGCTGACGATGTTCGTGGTCTTGCGCACGGCGCGGCTCGCGCTGCTGAGCCTGGTGCCCAACCTGATCCCGGCCGCGATGGCCTATGGCCTCTGGGGATACGTCGTGGGCGAGGTCAACATCGCGGTCTCCGTGGTGGGATCGTTCACGTTCGGCATCATCGTCGACGACACGGTGCATTTCGTGTCGAAATACTTCCATGCGCGGCGGGCGCTCCGGTATTCGCCCGAGGACGCGACGCGCTATTGCTTCCAGGTCGCGGGTGCGCCGACGATCATTGCCTCGGTCGTGCTGATTTCGGGCTTCATCGTGCTGTGTTTCTCCGGGTTCTCGATCAGCCGGCAGATGGGAATGCTCGCGGCGATCACGATCGTGCTCGGCCTGCTCGTGGAGCTGTTCCTGCTCCCCTCTCTGCTGCTGGCCTTCGGCGAAAAGCGCAGGCGTTCCGGCGGATGACTCGGCGTCCGACTCCGCGGCTCGCGCCGGGGGCGGTTCATGTCTGGATCGCGGCATCGGCATCGCGTGGGCGGGCGAAAACGCCCGGCCGCGTGCTGACGCAGGTGCTGGCGCGATATCTGCCCGCCGGGGCGGCCCCCCGTATCCGCCGCGGGGCGCTCGGCCGCCCGTCGCTCCGGGAGGGCGGGGGGCTCGATTTCAATGTCGCGCATACCGCTGGCCGCGTCTTGATCGCGCTGACGCAAGGCGCGCGGATCGGCGTGGATGTCGAGCGCCTGCGCCGCGTGCCGGCCTGCCTCGCGCTGGCCGGGGAAGTCTTCGGCGCCGGCACGGCGCAGGAGCTTGCGCGCGTCGCGGAGCCGCGGCGCAGCGCCCGGTTTCTCGCGCTGTGGACGCTGCTCGAAGCGGCCGTGAAGGCCGAGGGCGCCGATGTCAGCCAGTCTTTTGCGCGCTTCCGCCAGGCGGTGCTGGCGGCGGGGGAAGGGCGGCCGGCCGGAACGCCCGATCTTCGCCCGATCAGGGCCGGGCGCGGCGATTGCGCCGCGGGGGCGCGGGGTCGGCCC
>CAZUYG010000266.1:0-5493 GCA_964624265.1 uncultured Candidatus Odyssella sp. | reverse complement strand
CGAACAGCGTGAAGAGCGTGCCCATCAGCAGGCCGCCGACGATGACCCAGCCGATCTGCTGGCGGCTTTCGGCGCCGGCGCCGCTGGCGACGGCGAGGGGCACGGAGCCGAGCACCATCGCGCCGGTCGTCATCAGGATCGGGCGGAGGCGCAGCACCGCGGATTCGATCACGGCCGCGCGCTTCTCGGTCCCGCGCTCCTGGAGCTGGTTCGCGAATTCCACGATCAGGATGCCGTGCTTGGTGATGAGGCCGACGAGCGTCACCAGCCCGATCTGGCTGTAGACGTTGAGCGTGCCGCCGGTGAGCTTGAGCGCGAGCAGGGCGCCGGCCATCGACAGCGGCACCGTCAGCATGATGATGAACGGATCGACGAAGCTCTCGAACTGCGCCGAGAGCACGAGGTAGATGAAGGCGAGGGCGAGCAGGAACGTCATGTAGAGGCCGCCCGCGGCCTTGCGGAATTCGCGGCTCTGGCCATCGAGATCGTTGAGGATGCTGGTGGGCAGCTTCTTCGCCTCGGCCTCGAGGAAATCGAGCGCGTCGCCGAGCGTGTAGCCGGGCGCGAGCGTGGCCGTGATCGTCGCCGAACGCAGCTTGTTGAAATGGTTGAGCTCGCGCGGCGTCACCGTCTCGCGCATCGCGACCAGGTTGGCGAGCGGCACCATCTCGCCGGCGCGCGAGCGGACGTAGATGTTGGTGAGGTCGCGCGGCGTGACGCGCGCCGTGTCGGCCACCTGCACCATCACGTCGTATTGCTTGCCGTTGAGCTTGAAGCGCGTGACCTGGCGGCCGCCGAGCATCGTCTCGAGCGTGCGGCCGATCACCTCCACGTCGATGCCGAGATCGGCGGCCTTGTCGCGGTCGATGGCGACCTTCAGCTCGGGCTTGTTGAGGCGGAGATCGGAATCGAGGTTCTGCAGGCCGGGATAGTTGCGCGCGGCGGCCATCAGCTGGTTGACGGCCTTCTCCAGCTCCAGATACGGCGCCGAGGTTTGCAGCACGAACGACACCGGCTTGTCGATCGCGCGCTGGCCGAGCGATTGCGGATTGGTGGCGAAGGCGAGCAGGCCGGGAATGCCGCCGAACAGCTGCGGCGAAAGCCGCGCCACCAGCGCCTGCTGCTTCACCGGCCGCTCGCTCCAGTCCTTCAAGCCGACGAAGCCGATCAGGTTGCTGACGGTGGGAAAGCCGATGACGGCGAAATAGCGCGTCTGATACGGCACGCGCGCGAACATCGCCTCCATGCGCCGGGCCGAATCGAGCGTGAAGTCGACGGTCGAGCCCTCGGGCGCGATGCCGAGGGCGATGATCGTGCCGCGGTCTTCCACCGGCGCCAGCTCCGAGGGCAGCGAGCGGAACAGCGCCACGGCGAGCACGCCGACCATGAGCATGACGCCGACGACCAGCGCCTTCATGTCCACGGTGGTTTCGAGCGCGCGGCGGTAGCCGTCGCGCAGCCGGTCGAGGAAGCGCTCGATGACGCGGAAGGCCCAGCCGTGCGTTTCGCTGTGCTTCAGGATGCGCGAGCACATCATCGGCGAGAGCGCCAGCGCGGTGAAGCCGGAGACGATGACGGCGCCGGCGAGCGTCAGCGCGAATTCGGCGAACAGCCGCCCGGTGCGGCCCTCCTGGAACGCGATCGGCGCGTAGACGGCGGCGAGCGTCAGGGTCATCGCCAGCACCGCGAAGCCGATCTCCTTCGAGCCCCTGAGCGCGGCCTCCATCGGCTTCATGCCGTGCTCGACGTAGCGCGCGATGTTCTCGAGCATCACGATCGCGTCGTCGACGACGAGGCCGATCGCGAGCACGAAGGCGAGCAGGGTGAGCGTGTTCAGCGAGAAGCCGAACAGCCACATCAGCGCGAACGCGCCGATCAGCGAGATCGGGATCGTGACCAGCGGGATGATCGTGCCGCGCAGCGAGCGCAGGAAGAAGAAGATCACCAGCGCCACGAGCACCATCGCCTCGAGCACGGTCGAGAACACATTGCCGATCGAGCGCTCGATGAAGATCGAGGTGTCGTAGCCGACGCTGACGGCCATGCCCTCGGGCAGGTCGCGGGCGATGATCGGCAGGGCGGCGCGCACCTGGCGCGTCACGTCGAGCGGATTGGCGGTCGCCTGCTTGATGACGCCGAGCGAGACCGAGTTCTGGCCGTTGAAGCGCGCATAGATGCGCTCGTCGCGCGCGCCCAGCCGGGCCTCGCCCACGTCGCGCAGGCGGACGAGATAGCCCGGCGTTTCCTTGACGATCAGCGCGTTGAATTCCTCGGGGGTCTTCAAGTCGGTTTCGGCCAGCACCGTGAATTCGCGCTGCGTGCTCTCGATGCGGCCGCCGGGCACCTCGACGTTGTGCTTGCGCAGCGCCGCCTCCACGTCTTGCGGCGTGAGTCCGTAGGCGGCGAGGCGCGTGCGGTCGAGCCACAGGCGCATCGCGAAGCGGCGCTCGCCGAAGATGCGGATCTGCGAGACGCCGTCGAGATTCTGGAGGCGGTCCTTGACGTAGCGGTCGGCGTAGTCGGTGACCTCCAGGGTCGAATGCCGCGTGCTGTAGAAGGCGAGGTAGATCACCGGCTGCGCGTCGGCCTCCACCTTGGCGACTACGGGCTCGTCGATGTTCGAGGGCAGGAGGGCGCGGACGCGCGCCACGCGGTCGCGGACGTCGGCGGCGGCGCCGTCGTTGTTGCGGTTGAGCCGGAACTTCACCGTGATCTGGCTCTTCTCGGCGCGGCTGATCGAGGTCATCACCTCGACGCCGTCGATGCCGGAGAGCGATTCCTCGAGCGGCTGCGTGATCTGGCTTTCCACCACGTCGGCGCTGGCGCCGCGGAACGTCGTCTCCACCGAGACGGTGGGCTCGTCGATGTTCGGATATTCGCGCACCGAAAGCCGCTGGAACGCGATCAGGCCAACCAGCAGCACGACGAGGTTGATGACCGTCGCGAAGACCGGGCGCTTGATGCAGACTTCGGAAATCTTCATGGGCGCGGCGCCAGGCTCATTTCGCGGGCGGCGCGCCCGGCGGGCGGCAGGCGGGCAGGCCCGGCGGCGCGGCCTTGTCGGGCGCCTTGCCGGTGCCGCCGGCGAGGTTGCAGATGCCGACGCCGGGCCGCAGCTTCGGGAGGCCGGCCGTCACCACCACGTCGCCGGGCTTGAGGCCCGACACGATCTCGACCTCGCCCTTGATGCGCTCGCCGAGCTCGACGCGCGTCATCACCGCCTTGCCGTCCACGGCCTTGAACACGGATTTGCTGCCGTCGCTGCCGGGCAGCACCGATTGCTCGGGCACGAAGATCGCGTCGTTCTTCTCGTCGATCGTCAGCACGACGCGCGCGAACAGGCCGGGCCGCAGCACGCCCTCGGCATTGGGAATGCGCGCGCGCAGCACGATGGCGCGGCCGCCGGTCTCCAGCAGCGGGTCGATCGCGTAAACGGTGCCGTCCACGCCGCGGCTGCCCATCGCGTCGAGGCGCAGGCGGATCGTCTGGCCCACCTTCACCGCGGCCAGCAGCATTTCGGGCACCTTGAAATCGACCTTCAGCGGGTTGATCTGCTCGAGGTTCACGATCTCCTGGCCGGGCACGAGCAGCGCGCCCACAGAAACCTTGCGCAGGCCGAGCACGCCGTCGAACGGCGCCACGAGGCGGGTCTTGGCGAGCCGCGCCTCGGCCAGCTTCAGCGTGGCCTCGGCCGTGGCGAGATCGGCCTGGGCGCGGTCGAGCGCCGCCACGCTGCCGGCGCCGCCCTGTCGCAGCGTCAGCGCGCGCTGATAGGTCTCCTTGGCGAGGTCGAGCGCGGCCTTGGCGCGCAGCACCTCGGCCTCGGCCTCGGCGGCGTCGAGCTCGACGAGCACCTGGCCCTGCTTGACCAGCGTGCCTTCCTCGAACGCGATCTTGGTGATGCGGCCCGTGACTTCGGGCTTGATGACGACCGACTCCCACGAGCGCAGCGTGCCGATCGCCTCGGCCTCGCGGCGCCGCAGCCCGATGCGCACCGGCGCCGCCTCGACCGGCACGGCGAACCCGCCCGGCGGCCCGCCCGGGCCGGCGGTGCGCTTCGGCTGCGCGAACAGCCACACGCTGCCCGCCAGCAGCACGGCGATCAGCGCGCCGCCGACGCTGTAGGCGGCAAATTTCGGTCGCGAAAGCTTCGCCATGTCTTGGATTGGTCCCCGACACGAGACCGCCCTTGAGCGGCCCGTCAACGCGCGGAGAATAGGGGCCGTAGCGGCGGCGAGACAAGCGCCGCGGCTGCATGGGCTCCGCAACGCGGGCCGCCCTTGCCGCGCGTCTGCTCATATTCTGCGCGTCGCGGCCGCCGTTGGCGTTGCCAGAGGCGCGGGGCTGCGAGCATATTGGGCGGACCGCAACCATTCCTGGGAGTCGAAGCCCGCGATGCTGAACCTCACGCAAGCCCAAACCATTCTCGCCGAAACGCTCAAGAAGGCGCGCGAGAAGAACATGAAGCCGCTCTCGGTGGCGGTGCTCGACGCGCGCGGCTGCCTCGTCGCCTACGCGATGGAAGATGGCGGGCTGCTGCGCGAGGTGGTCGCCAAGGGCAAGGCCTATGGCGCGCTCGGCATGGGGCGCTCGTCGCGCGCGATCGAGCAGCTCGCGAAAGACCGCCCGCATTTCATCAACGCGATCATCGAGGCGTCCGACGGGCGGCTGATTCCGGTGCCCGGCGGCGTGCTGATCAAGTCGGGCAATGCCATCGTCGGCGCGGTCGGCGTCAGCGGCGACACGTCGGACAACGACGAGCTCGCGGCCGTCGCCGGCATCCAGGCGGCGGGGCTCGCGGCCGGCGTCGACTGATGCGGGGCGCCGCGATCGTCTGCGCGCTGGCGCTGCTCGCATCGTGCGGCGGGGCGGCCGCGCAAAGCTCGCGCAGCGTCACCTTCGATTTTCTCAAGCCCGGCACCGCGCCCGGCGCCTTCGATTGCGGCGTGACCGGGCCGGGCGGGCCGGCCCGCTGGGTGGTGACGCAGGCCATGGCCGAGGGCGGCCTGCGCCGCGTGCTCGCCCAGACGAGCCAGGTCGCCGATGCCAGCCGCGTGCCGTATTGCCTGCTCAAAGCCTATCGCGGCGCGGACGTGGACGTCGTCGTCCTGATCCGCCCGGTGAGCGGCGAGCGCGCGCAGGCCGGCGGCATCGTGTGGCGCGCGCAGGACGCGCGGAGCTACTATGCGGTCATGGTCGACGCGAAGCTGGGCCAGATGACGGTCTATCGCGTCGAGAAGGGGCTGCCGGCGCCGCTGCCGATCGCCGGCGAAGACCGCAAATTCGCGCACCGCGTCAGGCTCGAGCGCGACCGCTGGTACCAGCTCCGCGTCCGCGCGACCGAAAGCCGCTTCGAGATCTTCCTCGACGACGCCAAGCGCTTCGAGGTGGAAGACGGCACGTTCCGCGCGCCCGGCGCGGTGGGCCTCGCCACGCTCGCCGACAGCGTCGTCCAGTTCGACGCGTTCAACGTCACGCGCGCGCGGTAGGACA
>CAZUYG010000265.1:0-5505 GCA_964624265.1 uncultured Candidatus Odyssella sp. | reverse complement strand
GCCGGCTCAGAAGCGCGGCAGGAACGACATCGGCCGCTTCGCCTTGCGGCCGCGGCTCGCGGCGCGCGCGGCCGCGACGAAGCGGTCGACATCGGCCGGATCGGTGCTGAACGCCGTCACGAGCCGCGCCGTGTGCCAATGCGCATTGCCCCAGTGATAGAAGGTGAAGCCCGCCTTCTCGAGCGCGCGCCAGATCGGGTTCGGGAAATTCACGAAGGCGAGGTTCGCGCGCGGCATCGTGTGCAGCTCGATGTCGGGAATGCGCGAAAGCCCGCCCGCGAGCCGCCGCATCATCGCATTCGAGTGCCGCGCCAGCTCGAGCCATAGGCCCTTGTGGACATAGGCGTCGAGCTGCGCCGACAGGAAGCGCATCTTGGAAAACGTGTGGCCGGCGCGCTGGCGGCGATAGAGGAACGAAGCCGCGCGCGCCTTGTCGAACACGACGACGGCCTCGGCGCCGAAGCAGCCGTTCTTGGTGCCGCCGAACGAGAGGATATCCACGCCGGCGCGCCAGGTGATGTCGGCCGGCCGGCAGCCGAGCGCCGCCACCGCGTTGGCGAAGCGCGCGCCGTCCATGTGCACCGCGAGTTTGTGGCGATGCGCGAGCTTGGCAAGCCGCGCGATCTCGCCGGGCGAATAGATGTGCCCCATCTCGCTGATCTGCGTGATGCTCACCGCTGCCGGCTGCACCGTGTGCGTGTTGCCGGGGCGGTGCTGCGCGATCGCCTTGGCCAGCTCGGGCGCCAGCAATTTGCCGTCCACGCCGGGCAGCGGGATCGGCCGGCCGCCGCCGGTATACATTTCGGTCGCCGTCACCTCGTCGCCGTAGATGTGCGAGCTCTCGAGGCAGAACACGCCGCCATAGGTCGGCAGCACCAGCGAGAGGCCGAGCACGTTGGCCGCGGTGCCGGTCGCGACCGGGAACACCGCCACCTCGCGCTCGAACAGGCGCGAGAATTTCGCGGTGAGGCCGCGCGTCAGCGGATCGGCGCCATAGGGCATCGCGTGCGTCGCGGTATTCGCGCGCGCCACCGCGGCGGCGACTTCCGGCGCGGCGCCGGTCGTGTTGTCCGAAGCAAAATTCACTTGGTATCCCCTGTGCCGATGGCGATCTTGAGAATGCGTCCGTCGCCGGAAAGCGGGACGACATACACCCACTCGCCCTGTCCCGGTATGGAAAGATGCAAAGCGAGCGTGCGGTCCGAGACGCTCATCGATTTCACCTGCGCCGCGGGCACGCCGAGCTTGATCACCGCGGCCTTGGCGAGATCCGGCATTTCGCCGCCCTTGAACGCCTGCTGCGTCTTGCTGAACACGCCGTAGACGACGGCGCCCAGGCCCAGCAGGATGAGAATGCCCATCACGATCACGCCGGTCTTCAGCAGTGCGACGCCGGGCGTTTTCGCTTGTTGGGTCATTGGGGGCTCGGGGCGTGGCGAAGGGCGAAACGGCGGAGCGGCGATTTCATGTCGAGGCCGGCGCGGACGATTCCGGCCGTCGTCTCGATCAATTGCTCGCGGCGGCGCTCCCGGAATTATCGCGCTCGCGCCTCAAAGCATTGATCCTTGAAGGCCGTGTCGCGAGCGCCGGCGCTGTCATATCCGAGCCCTCGCGGAGGGTCAAACCGGGCGAGCGCTTCGACGTCGCCGTGCCGCCCGCGGCGCCGGCGGTGCCTGTCGCGCAGGAAATTCCGCTCGAGATTCTTTACGAGGACGCGCACCTCGTCGTGATCGTGAAGCCGGCCGGGCTCACCGTGCATCCGGCGCCGGGCAATCCCGACAAGACGCTGGTCAACGCGCTGATCGCGCATTGCGGCGCGTCGCTCTCGGGCATCGGCGGCGTGGCGCGGCCGGGCATCGTGCACCGGCTCGACAAGGACACGAGCGGCGTCATGGTGATCGCCAAGACCGACGCCGCGCACCAGTCGCTCACCGCGCAGTTCCAGGGGCGCACGATCGAGCGCGCCTATCTCGCGCTGGTGTGGGGCGTGCCGCGGCCGGCGCAGGGGCGCATCGAGGGCGCCATCGGCCGCAGCAGCCGCGACCGCAAGAAGATGGCCGTCGTCGCGCGCGGCGGCAAAGCGGCGGCGACGCGCTATCGCACCCTGCGCGCCTTCGGGCGGATGGCGGCCCTCGTCGAGTGCCGGCTCGAAACCGGGCGCACGCACCAGATCCGGGTGCACATGACCCATATCGGCCACCCGCTCGTGGGCGACCCGGTGTATGGCCGGGCGCGGCACCGGGCCGCGCCGGAATCTCCCGCCGCCGTTCGTAGAATGATCGACGGTTTCCGCCGCCAGGCACTGCACGCCGCGGTGCTCGGCTTCGACCACCCGGCGGACGGGCGACGGCTCCGCTTCGAGGCCCCGATCCCGGCCGATTTCGCCAATCTTCTCAATAGTTTGGAAGAAATCCAAAAAGAGCCGTAATTGGCTGGTCGGGTTGGCCGTTGATTGAATTCAAGAGCCCGCGTCACCATATGCGCAAGCGTACGCGCACCACGGGGCCGAACAAGGACCGGGTGCCGCGGGACAAAGAGAGGGAATAGATGACGACGACTGCTCTTGCGGCGCCGGGCCCGGCCATTCCGGTCATTGGCGCCACCGGCAATCTCTCGGCCTATCTCGCCGAGATTCGCAAGTTTCCGATGCTGAAGCCGGACGAGGAGTTCATGCTCGCCAAGCGCTGGCGCGAGCATGGCGACCTCACGGCCGCCCACAAGCTCGTAACCTCGCACCTCCGCCTCGTGGCGAAGATCGCCATGGGCTACCGCGGCTACGGCCTGCCGGTGGCCGAGCTCATCTCCGAAGGCAATGTCGGGATGATGCAGGCGGTGAAGCGCTTCGATCCCGACAAGGGCTTCCGCCTCGCCACCTACGCGATGTGGTGGATCCGCGCCTCGATCCAGGAATACATCCTGCACTCGTGGTCGCTGGTGAAGCTCGGCACCACGGCGGCGCAGAAGAAGCTGTTCTTCAACCTGCGCAAGCTGAAGGCCAAGCTGAAGCACGTCGAGGACGGCGACCTGCCGCCCGAGAAGGTGAAGCACATCTCGCAGCAGCTCAACGTCACCGAAGACGAAGTGGTGCAGATGAACCGGCGCCTGGCCGCGCCCGACCATTCGCTGAATGCGCCCGTGCGCGCCGCCGACAGCGACATGGAGTGGCAGGACTGGCTGGTCGACGAGCGCCCCAACGCCGAGCAGGTGACGGCCGAGGCCGAGCAGACCAAGGTGCGCCGCCAGCTGCTCGAAGAGGCGATGAAGGGGCTCACCAAGCGCGAGCGCCACATCCTCGCCGAGCGGCGCCTGCGCGAGGAGCCGCTGACGCTCGAGGACCTCTCGCAGCAGTTCGGCATCAGCCGCGAGCGCGTGCGCCAGATCGAGGTGCGCGCGTTCGAGAAGCTCCAGAAGGCGATCCAGCAGCGCGTCGTCGAGCAGAAGATCGACGCGGCGTAGGAGAGCCTCCGCACCCGATCCAAATCGTCATCCCGACCGGAGCACGGCCACCTTCGGCCGTGCGAAGTGGAGGGATCGTGCGCCAGCGCGCACGCGATCCCTCCACTCCGCAGCCGCGCTCGAGGGCGCGGCCGCTCCGGTCGGGATGACGTGATTGGATGGCGCTCCGTGGCCGCCGTGCGTTTGCGCGCGTTCTACGCGTCGGGATCGTCCGCCGCGAGCAGGCCGGATTTGAACATCAATCCGGCCGCCGCGGCGCCGATCAGCGGGGCCACGATGAACAGCCAGAGCTGCGCCATCGCCGTGGCGGTGCCGCCGACCAATGCGGGGCCGAGCGAGCGGGCGGGGTTCACCGACACGCCGGTGACGTTGATGCCGACGATGTGGATCACGCACAGCGTCAGGCCGATCGCGAGGCCGGCGAATTGCACGGGCGCGCCCTTCTGCGTGACGCCCAAGATGCACACGAGGAACAGGAACGTCGCCACCGCCTCGAACACGAAGGCGGACAGCATGCTGTATTGCCCGAGATAGCCGGCGCCCCAGCCGTTCTGGCCGAGCGCACCCGGCGTCCAGCCCGCGGCCTTGCCCGAGAGGATGAGATAGAGCACGCCGGCGCCGGCGATGGCGCCCAGCCCCTGCGCGATCCAGTAGAGGATCATCTCGCCGAGCGGCATGCGCCCGGCCAGGAACACGCCGAAGCTCACCGCCGGGTTCACGTGGCAGCCCGAGACCGGGCCGATGCCGTAGGCCATCGCCACGATCGCGAGGCCGAACGCGAACGAGATGCCGAGCACGTCGATGGCCGTGGCGCCCGCGCCCATGCCGCCGATGACGGCCGCGCCGCAGCCGAACAGGACGAGCGTGAACGTGCCGATGAACTCGGCGATCGCCTTCTTCATGATTTCCCCCTCGGATCGGGCCGCGTCGCTGCGGCGCGCGCGACTATAGTCCGCCGCGCGCTTGGAAGGGATGGGCGGGGGAGAAATTTTTCCGCGCGCTCTTGGCCGCGCGGCGGCATGATGGTCATGCGACGGCGCGATCGCCGGGCTAGACGTCGGAACCGAACAGACGCAGCCGGCGCAGCACGATCTTCTCGGCCTCGAGCACGAGCATGAAGACGGCGCCGGCGAGCACGATCGCGACTCCGTCGAGGAACGCCACGGGCCGCGTGCCGAACAGCGACTGCATGAACGGCGCATAGGTGAACGCGAATTGCGCCGCCGTGGCGAGCCCCACGGCGATCAGCACGGCCGGCGTGCCCAGCAGGCCGCGCCAGGTGAACGACGTCATGTGCAGATAGCGCACGTTGAACAGGTAGAAGATCTCGAACACGACGATGACGTTGACGACCATCGTGCGCGCCGTCTCGAGATCGGAGCCGCGGCCGAGCGCGTGGAAAAACATCGCGAGGCTGCCGGCCGCGAACAGCAGCGAGACGAAGACGACGCGCCAGGCGAGCAGCGCCGAGAGCAGCGGCGCATCCGCCCGGCGCGGCGGGCGCCGCATCACGCCGGGCTCCGGCGGCTCGAAGGCGAGCGCCAGCCCCAGCGTCACCGACGTGACGAGATTGATCCACAGGATCTGCACGGCCGACACCGGCATCGCGAAGCCGGCGAAGATCGCGGCGACGACCGTCAGCATCTCGCCGCCATTCGTCGGCAGCGTCCAGGCGATCACCTTGCGGATGTTGTCGTAGACCGTGCGGCCCTCGTGCACGGCGGCGACGATCGAGACGAAATTGTCGTCGAGCAGCACCATCTGCGAGGCCTCCTTCGCCGCCTCGGTGCCTTTCACGCCCATCGCCACGCCCACGTCCGCCTGCTTCAGCGCCGGCGCGTCGTTGACGCCGTCGCCGGTCATCGCCACGACGGCGCCGGTCGATTGCAGCGCGCGCACGATGCGCAGCTTGTGCGCCGGGCTGGTGCGCGCGAACACGTCGGTGCGCCGCGCGAGCGCCGGCATCTCGGCATCCGGCGTCGCGTCGATTTCCGCGCCGGTCACGGCGCGGCCGTCGCCGTTGCCGAGGCCGAGCTTGCGCGCGATCGC
>CAZUYG010000264.1:0-5512 GCA_964624265.1 uncultured Candidatus Odyssella sp. | reverse complement strand
TCCTCGGGGACGCGCGTTTTCCACGCCTGCGGGCAGGCGATTCCGGGCGTGGGCTCGGCGTTGGCCGCGCCGCGTAGCCTGTCGGCCTCGGGATGGCGCTCGCGCAGCCAGCGCTCGTAGTGTCCGCCGACTTCGTCGCCGTGCTCGATGCACAGCCGTACGCGCTCGAAGCCGTAGAACGGCAGCCGCATCTCGAAATCCGGATCGGCCCAGCGCGGCGGCCATTCTTGCTCGTAGGCGGCGATGTCGTTCCCGTCGCGCCAGGATTCGGCGAGCGGCGGCGGCGGCAAGTCGCCGGGATATTTCGGCTTCGGAACGATCGACGCCGTGCCGGTGAAGTTCTGCAGATGCGACTTGCCGATCAGCGCCGTGCGGTATCCCGCCGCGCGCATTACGTCCACGAACGTGACGGCGTCGAGCGACAGCGGAATGCCGTTGTGCCGCACGCCGTGCGCCGAGGGCAGCCGGCCCGTCATCAGAGTCGAGCGGTTCGGCATGCAGATCGGCGTGGCGACGAACATGCGGTCGGCGCACCATCCGCGCGCCGCCAGCGCGTCGAGATTCGGCGTGCGCACCTGCGGGTTGCCGTAGCAGCCGAGATGCTCCGCCTTGTGCTGATCGGTGATGATGAACAGGAAGTTGGGGCGCGCCCGCGCCGACGCCTCGGCCATCGCCTATGCTCTCTTCTGTACCGCCGCTGAAGCGCGCCGGGCGGTTATTGGACCTTGAGGTTGAGCAGCCGGACGGCCTCGGCCTTGTTCGCCGAATCGGCCGCCAGGCGTTTCGCGAAACCGGCGCTGCCCTCGTACTCCGTGCTCGCGCCGGTATCGTCCAGCATTTTCTGGACCGAGGCCGCCTTGAAGGTCCGCTCGCACGCAGCCTCGAGCTGCGCGAGGACCGGCTTCGGCGTCGCCGCCGGCGCGTAAAGGCCGCCGAACGCGCCCGACTCCGCCGGAAAGCCGAGCTCGGTCGAGGTCGGGATGTCCTTGTATCGAGGATGCCGCTTTTCACGCAGCACAGCGAGGAGCTTCATCGGCGGGCTCTGGAACGAGCCGAATGCCATCACGCCGAAATCGATGCGTCCCTCGAGAATATCGGGGGTCAGCAGCGAATAGTTCTTGTAGGCGACCGCGTTGAACTCCGTTTTCGCGCGGACCGCGACCATGTGGAACAGCAGATGGGGCACCGAGCCGATTCCGGACAGGCCGTAGGAGACCTTGCCCGGATTCTTGCGCCCCGCCTCGATGAGGTCGGAAAAGCTCTTGTACGACGAGTCCGGACGCACCGCGATCGCGAACGGCGACTCGAAGGTCAGGCAGATCGGCACGATCTGATCCACCTTGTAGGGAAGGGTCTTGCGCAGATGCGGCTGGAGCGTGAGCTGTCCGTTCGGCCCGAAGAACAGCGTGTAGCCGTCCGGTGCCGCGTTGGCGACGGCGCTCATCGCGATCATGCCCGCCGCGCCGTCCCGGTTGACCACGACGGCCGTTCCGCCGATCTCGTTCCGGAAGACATCGGCGAACGCGCGGGCATTGACGTCGATGACGTTGCCGGCGGTGAACGGAACGATGAGCTGGATCGGGCGCGACGGAAATTTCTCCGCCGCGGCCGTTCCCGCCCAGGCCGACGCCAGCAGGGCAAGGCCGAGAATACGAAGCGCCATGATGATTCCCCCTCCGGAAGCGGCGCGCTTCGCATGCGCACCGCGACGATCACCGTAGTGGCGCGATTCCGGGATGACAAGTAGCGGCGCCGCGGCGCGCCTCAGGCGGTTTCCCCGGCCACCAGCGGCACGAAGCGGACGCCGGTGAGGAATTCGTGGTGAAAGGCGCCGGACTCGTCGCGGCGGATTCGCACGAGCACCTGGTCTTCCGCGGCCGCGCCGACCGGGACGATCATCACGCCGCCGGGGGCCAACTGGTTCAGCAGCGTCTCGGGCACCTTGGGAGCCGCGGCCGTGACGATGATGCGGTCGAACGGCGCCTGTTCGGGCCAGCCGCGGCTGCCGTCGTCGAGCTTCGCGGTGACGTTGCGGATGTGGAGCTGCTCGAACATCGCCTCGGCGCCGGCGAGCAGCTCCTTGATGCGCTCCACCGTGTAGACGCGGCGGCAGAGCTTGGCGAGGATCGCGGTCTGGTAGCCCGAGCCGGTGCCGATCTCGAGCACCTTGTGGAGCTTCGAAACCTCGAGCGCTTGGGTCATCAGGCCCACGATCAGCGGCTGGCTGATCGTCTGCGCCGCGCCGATCGGCAGCGCCGTGTTCTCCCACGCGCGCTCCTTGAAGAACTCGGGCACGAAGGCGTCGCGCGGCACCCGCTCCATCGCCGCCAGAACGTCCCGGTCCGTCACGCCGCCCTGGCGCAGCTCCATGACGAGACGCGCGCGGCGGGTGTCGGATTTCATGGGAGCGGCCGGGATGTCATCGGCGCCCTTATCGCACGCACGCGGCTAAGAAAAAAGACTCACGCGGCCTTCAGCCGAGCGCGGCCTTGAGCGTGTCGAGGCTTGGGCGGTGCACCAGCTCGAGCTGAACCGGCGTCACCGAGATGCGGCCGTCAAACACGGCGTGCAGATCAGTGCCCTCGAGCACCTCTTCCTCGCGCTGCATGCCGAGCCAGTAATAGGGCGCGCCGCGCGGGTCCACGCCCTCCACCCACTGCGTGCCGAGCTTGCGTCGCGCAAGGCCGCACACCTCGACGCCCTTCACCTGATCGGGCGGCACATCGGGGTAGTTCACATTGATGATCGTGTTCGGCGCCCAGCCGGTCTTGGTGAGCCGGCGCACGAGGTCGGCCCCGTGTTCGCGCGGCGTGTCCCATTTCGCGGGCTTGTTGAGCGCCACGATCAGGCTGTGCGCGATCGCCGGAATGCCGAGCATCACGGCCTCGCGCGCGCCCGCCACCGTGCCCGAATAGGTGACGTCCTCGCCGAGATTGGCGCCGCGATTGACGCCCGACATCACGAGATCGGGCCGCTTGTCGGCCAGGATCTGCGTCACCGCCATCAGCACGCAGTCGGTGGGCGTGCCGTCCACCGCGTACCAGTTCTGCGCGAAGCGGCGCTTCCGGAGCGGGCGCCGCAGCGTCAGCGAGTGGCTGGCCCCGGACTGCTCGGCCTCGGGCGCCACGACCCACACGTCGTCGGTCAGCGTCTTCGCCATTTCGAACAGGAGGCGGATGCCCTTGGCCTGGATCCCGTCGTCGTTGCAGATGAGGATACGGGCCTTGGAGAGGTCGGTGATCGCGTTAGCCATTGCCGCCGATCGTTGTCATGCCGCGCATATAGGGCCGCAGCGCCTCGGGAATCTCGATGCTGCCGTCCGCGCGCTGGTAATTCTCCATCACCGCGATCAGCGCGCGCCCCACCGCGATGCCGGAGCCGTTCAGCGTGTGGACGAAGCGCGTCCCCTTCTGGCCCGCGGGCCGGAAGCGCGCGTCCATGCGCCGGGCCTGGAAATCGCCGCAGTTCGAGCAGGACGAGATCTCGCGATACATCCCCTGCCCCGGCAGCCACGCCTCGAGATCGTAGGTCTTCTTCGAGGCGAATCCCATGTCGCCGGTGCACAGCATCACGGTGCGGAACGGAATGCCGAGGCGCTTCAGCACCTCTTCGGCGCACGCCGTCATGCGCTCGTGCTCTTCCTCCGATTTGTCGGGATGCGCGATCGAGACCAGCTCCACCTTGTAGAACTGGTGCTTGCGCAGCATGCCGCGCGTGTCCTTGCCCGCCGCCCCCGCTTCCGAGCGGAAGCACGGCGTCCACGCCGTGAAGCGCAGCGGCAACTGCTTCTCGTCGAGCATTTTGCCGGCGGCGAGATTGGTCAGCGGCACTTCGGCCGTCGGGATCATCCAGTAGTCGTTGGTCGTGCGAAACAGATCCTCGGCGAATTTCGGCAGATTGGCCGTGCCGTAGAGCGCCCGGTCGCGCACGAGCAGCGGCGGGCTCACTTCGGTGTAGCCGAACTCGGTCGTGTGCAGGTCGAGCATGAACTGCGCCAGCGCGCGTTCCAGCCGCGCGAGCGCGCCTTTGAGGATCGTGAAGCGCGCGCCGGAAATGACGCCGGCCTGCTCGAAATCCATCAGGCCGAGCGCCTCGCCGAGCTCGAAATGCTGCTTGGCCGGAAACTCGGGTTTGGCGATCGGCCCCGAGCGGCGAACCACCGGATTGTCGTCGGCCGTCTTGCCCTCGGGCACGTCGTCGGCAGGCGCGTTCGGCACGACGGCGAGGAATTGCTCGAGCTCCGCGTCGGCCGCCTTCATCGCCTCTTCGAGCTCGGCCTGCTTGGCCTTGAGCGCGCCCACCTGGGCGAGGATCGGCGCCGCGTCCTGCCCCTTGGCTTTGGCGATGCCGATCTCCTTCGAGAGCGCGTTGTGCTCGGCCTGCACGCGCTGCGCCTCGGTCTGCGCCGCCCGGCGCTTCTGGTCGAGCTTCTGCACCTCGGTGCCGAGCGGCGGCAGGCCGCGCCGCCGCAACGCCTCGTCGAGGGCGCCCGGGTTCTCCCGGATCCATTTGACGTCGAGCATGGGAAATGTCTGCGTGGGTTAGGCGCGGTTTATAGGCCGCGCTGCCGCGGGCGTAAAGCGACGCCGCGCGAGGCTCCGGCCGGCGGCGGCCAATACGAGTCCGAGCACCAGAAACATCGCCACGAGCATCGCGATGTTGCCGGCCACGCGCGCGTAGCCGAGCTTGTCGGCCTCGAGGAATGGATACGGATAGAGCCCGGTGAGCGCGCCGCGCAGAAGCACGTAAACGCAATAGGCGACCGGGAAAATCAGCCACCGCGGCACGGCGGCGAGCCGCAATGCGGATTTGTCGGCGAAGAGCAGCCAGTACCCCAGGAAGAGAACGGGCGCCGCATAGTGCAGCGCGGCGTCGACCGCGAATTGCAGCCCCGTCGGGCTCCAGAGCCGCGCGAGCACCAGGGCGTAAACGAGTCCGACCACGGCGATGTAGAGCGCCACGGCCGATTGCACCCCGGCGCGTCCGAATAAGCCGCGATTGCCGGGCGATAGGTAACACAACACGACCAGCGAATTGCTCAGGATCGTGAAATAGCTGAAGAACTGCACGATCACGCCCGGCACCGTCCGCCCCTGCGCCGTGGCCGCATCGAGAAACAGATAAAGCTGCAATGCCAGCGCCGCGAGGCCGAGCAATGCGCCGAATGTCGCGTAGAGCTGGCGTGTCATGATCGAAGTGCCTTCCGGGCAGGTGGAAGCTACGCCTTCCGCCAAAGAGTGGCGAGCCAGGGCTGCTGCTCGCGCGGCAAACCGGGCGGGCGGTAGTAGTGCTTGATCTCGGCGAAGCCGGCGCCGGTCGCGAAACCGCGCCAGGTTTCGAGGTTCCAATACGCGCAGTAGCGATCGCCGTTGAAGCCCTCTTGGTTCTCGCCGCGCGGGTTGGACGCGAACAGAACGCCGCGCGGCTTCAGCGCCGCGTGCAATTCGCGCAAGACGCGCGACAATTCGGCGCCCGGCACGTGGAACACCGTCGCGTTCGCGAAGATGCCGTC
>CAZUYG010000263.1:0-5516 GCA_964624265.1 uncultured Candidatus Odyssella sp. | reverse complement strand
GATCTGCGACAAGCACGGCATCCTCCTGATCTTCGACGAGGTGATCACCGGCTTCGGGCGGCTCGGCGCGCCCTTCGCGGCCGAATATTTCGGCGTGCTGCCCGACCTCATGACGGTGGCCAAGGGCCTGACCAACGCCGCCGTGCCGATGGGCGCCGTGTTCGCCCGCAAGCCCGTCTACGACGCGTTCATGCAGGGGCCGGAGAACGCGATCGAGCTGTTCCACGGCTACACCTATTCCGGCCACCCGCTGGCCTGCGCGGCGGCGCTGGCGGCCATCGAGATCCACCGGCGCGAAGACCTCGCCGGCCGGGTCCGAGCGATCTCCGGCTACTGGGCCGACGCGATCCATTCGCTCCGCGACGCCAGGCACGTGATCGATCTCCGGAATATCGGCTTGATCGGTGCCATCGAGCTGGCGCCGCGGCCCGGCGCGGCGGGCGCCCGCGCGTTCGAAGCGTTCCTGGAGTGCTTCCGGCGCGGATTGCTCGTCCGCGTCACCGGCGACACGATCGCCCTATCGCCGCCACTGATCGTCGAGAAGCCCGAAATCGACCGGATGGCGGAAACGATCCGCGCGGTCCTCGCCACCATTTCTTAACCAAGCAGGGAGAATTAACCATTGGTTCACGGTTCGACCCCTAAGGTTTCGTGAACTGAGAATGTCCGTAGCGAGGCGCAAGAAGGTGCCGGCCTCGCGGAGAAGTATTGCGCGTATGGACCGGGAGACGCTGACCCAGTCGGAGCAGGATCTTGCCCGCGTGCAGGCCGCCGTGGCCGCATCGGGCGACATCGCGTACGACTGGGATCTGCGCACCGACCGCATCGGATGGTCCGGCGCGAGCCACATCCTCGAACGCCTGGTCGGCAAGCCGCTCCGCCGCGGCGCGGACTTCCTGAAGCGCATCGCGCCGGAAGACATGCTGCACCGCCGCCGCCTGCTCGAAGCCCATTTCAAGCTCGGCGCGCTGTTCGATTGCGAGTACCGCTTCACCGACGGCCACGGCGGCATCATCTGGCTGCACGAGCGCGCTTCGGCGCGGCGCGGCAAGGACGGCGCCGCCACCGGCCTGACCGGAACGATCCGCGTCATCACCTCGCACAAGCGGCGCGAGGCGAAACTGCGCTTCGAAGCCAATCACGACCGGCTCACCGGGTTCTACAACCGCGCGCGCCTCGCGCAGGCGCTGCACGACGTTTGCCGCTTCAACCAGAGCTACAAGCAGAGCGGCGCCTATTTCGCCGTCGGCGTGGACCGGCTGACGATCATCAACGACGCGTTCGGCTACGAATCGGGCGACGCGGTGCTGGTCGATCTCTCGCAGCGGCTCGAGACGCGCCCGCCGATCGGCGACGCGATCGGCCGCGTGGGCGGCGACACGTTCGGCATCGTCGTCGCGCATTGCGGCGAGGGCGACCTCGAGCGGATCGCCGAGCGGATCCTGCACGAGATGCGCGGCACGCCGGTGGATACGCCGTCGGGCCTCGTCGTCGTCACGGCCTCGGTCGGCGCGACGTTCTTCCGCGGCGACGAGCCGCCGCTCGACATCATGGCCAAAGCGGAAGTCGCTCTGCGCCAGGCCAAGATGAACGGCCGCGACTGCTTCGTGCGCTACCGCGCCGAGGACGCGAGCCGCAAGGACAACCAGACCAACGTCCGCACCGCCGAGCGCATCCAGGCCGCCCTGCGCGAAGACCGCTTCGTCTTCGCCTACCAGCCGGTGGTCGGCGCCAAGGACGGCGAGGTCGCGCACTACGAATGCCTGCTGCGCATCGTCGAGGAGAACGGCGAGATCCGCTCGGCCGCCACGTTCATGCCGGTCGTCGAGGAAATGGGCCTCGTCCGCCAGATCGACCGCAAGGTGCTCGAGATGGCGGTGCGCGAGCTGCGCCGCTGCCCCGACGTCAGCCTCGCGGTCAACGTCTCGGCCTACACGACCAGCGACAAGGTGTGGATGCGGCGGCTCCGGGAGATGGTGGAAGGGCGCGCCGACGTCGCGCGCCGGCTCACCGTCGAGATCACCGAGACGGTGGCGTTGAAGGACCTCGAACAGTCCGCCGCCTTCTGCCACGAGATCAAGGCGCTCGGCTGCTCCGTCTCGCTCGACGATTTCGGCGCCGGCTATACGAGCTTCAAGAGCCTGCGCCTGCTCGGGGTCGAAGAGGTGAAAATCGACGGCTCCTACGTCAAGAACCTCATCGACAATCCCGACAACCAGGTGTTCGTGCGCGCGCTGCTCGGCCTTGCCCAGGGCCTCAAGATGCGCACGGTCGCGGAATGCGTCGAGACCGAGGCCGAGGCCAAGTGGCTCGAAGAGCAGGGCGTCGACTATTTCCAGGGCTACTATTTCGGCAAGCCCGACACCAAGCCCGCGTGGCGCACCGCGCTCGAGGGCGAGAAGGCGGCCTGAGCGCGCCTCCCGCGGCGGCGCCTACTCCTTCTTTCCCATCGCCTCGATCTGCTTCTGGAGCGCGTCGATCTTTTTCTGGAGATCGGAGAGCGCGTCCTTGCCGCTTTCGTTCGCGGGCGGCGGCGGCGCCGGCTTCGCTTCGGGCGCGGGCCTGGCGCTTTCCTTGGCCGCCTGCGCGGCCATCAGCGGATTGAACGCGCCGAAGGCCTGATTGAGGAACTCCATGTTGCGGCGGCTCATTTCCTCGAGCGAGCCGAACGGGAACATTCCGCCGAGCGCATTGTTGATGTAGTGGCGCATGCGCTCCTGGTTCTGCGTGAAGCTCGACATGCTGTGCTCGAGATATTTCGGCACCAGCGCCTGGAGCGAATCGCCGTAGAGCGCGATCAGCTGACGCAGGAAGCTCACCGGCAGGAGATTCGTGCCCTTGGCCTCCTCCTCGACGATGATCTGCGTGAGCACTGAACGCGTGATGTCTTCGTTGGTCTTCGCGTCGTAGACGACGAAATCCTGCGACTCGCGGACCATTCCGGCGAGATCGTCGAGCGTCACGTAACTGCTTGTAGAGGTGTTGTAGAGTCGCCGGTTCGCGTATTTTTTTATGATGACCGGCTCCGAACTTGCCTGTTCGCTCGCCATGAACGTCTCCCGCTGCGGCGCGTCGCGCTCATGCGCGATTCGCGCCGGCTATTGCCCCTTGCGACAGTATTATTGCACCGCATCGGAGCTTTTCGCAAACGCAATGGGCAGCTTTGCCGCAGCGCGGAACGGCGCGGCGCTGGCCGCCCGGCAGCCCAGCGCCTATAGTCGCCGCCATGTCCGGGACGCCCGATCTGAAAGCGCTGGCCGAGCGCTATCTCGACCTTTGGGAAGAGCAGTTCTCCGCCGCGGCGGCCGATCCGGCACTGGCCGCGGCGATGGCGGCGTGGCTGGCCCCGTGGCGGGCGCTGGCCGCGGGAGCGATGCCGGGCGGCAAAGCGGGGCCCACGTCCCATGAACGAACACCCGGATCCGGCACGAAAGCGCGCGGGCGGACCGCGGCCGAAACGGCCGGGCCCGCGGCCGCTGGCGCTGCATCTGGCGATGGCGGGCGCGGCCTGGAGCGGATCGTCGAACAGCTCGACCGCATCGAGCGCCGGCTGGATGCGCTCGAGCGCAAGCGTGCGGGAAAAGGCGGCGGCGATGGCGCCGGCGCTCGCGGCAGCCGAGCCCGCGGCGCTCGCTGAGGCCATTCGCGCCGCGGCGGCGCGCCGGCTGTCCGCGTTCCTCGACGGCCTCGACGCCTATCGCACGCACGCCTTCGTCCGCGCGGCACCCGCCGCCGAAACCGTGTGGCGCGAAGGCGGCGCGCGGCTGCTCGACTACGGACGCGGCGGCGAAACCCATGCGGCCCTGCTCGTGCCCTCGCTCGTCAATCGCTGCTACATCCTCGACCTGCTGCCGGGGCGCAGTCTCGTCGCGTTCCTCGCATCGCGCGGCATCCGGCCGCTGCTGCTGGACTGGGGCAATATCGAAGGCGAGGAATTCGGCTTCGATCTCGGCGATTTCATCCTCCGCCGGCTCGACCCCGCCTTCGATCGCGCGCGCGCGCTGGCCGGCGGCCGGCCGCTCGCGCTCGCCGGCTATTGCATGGGCGGCAATCTCGCCCTGGCGCTGGCGGTGCGGCGCGCGACCGACATCGCCGGGCTCGCTCTGCTGGCGACGCCGTGGGATTTCCATGCCGAGCGGCCCGACAGCGCCAAGGCGCTCGCGGCCTTCGCCGAAGTGCTGATGCCGGGCTTTCGGCAGCTCGGCGCCATGCCGCTCGACGTGCTGCAAGGCCTGTTCGCCGGGCTCGATCCGCTGCTCGCCTACCGCAAGTTCCGGCGTTTCGCGGCGCTCGATGCGAATTCCGGCGAAGCGCTGGCCTTCGTGGCGCTCGAGGACTGGCTCAACGACGGCGTGCCGCTGCCCTGGCGCGTGGCCGAGGAATGCCTCATCGGCTGGTATGGGCAGAACCGGCCGGGCCGCGGCGATTGGCGCATCGCGGGCGCGGCGGTGCGGCCCGAGGCCTTCGCCGGGCCGAGCCTCGCCGTCATTCCGAACGACGACCGCATCGTGCCGCCGGCCTCGGCGCTGCCGCTGGCCGGCGCATTGCCGTCATGCACGATGCTGCGCGCCTCGGCCGGCCATATCGGCATGATGGCCGGCAGCCGCGCCGAGCGCGAGCTGTGGGCGCCGCTGGCCGACTGGATCCGCGCACGCGGCTGACCCGGCCGATTCGCCGCTGCCCGGCCCCGTGACTTGCGGCGCCCGCCGCCTATACTCAACGGCGTCTTTGTGCGGCGCGCTCAGGCGGGCTGGTGCGCCGCGAAAACCCGCTCCCGAGGAGAATCATCATGGCCGACATCGTCATTGCCGCCGCCGCGCGCACGCCGATCGGAACCTTCAACGGCGCATTCGCCGGCGTTCCGGCGCACAAGCTCGGCCAGGTGGCCATCGCCGAGGCGATGAAGCGCGCCAAGATCGAAGCCGGCGACGTGGCCGAGGTCGTGTTCGGCCAGGTGCTGACGGCGGGCGCAGGCATGAACCCGGCGCGCCAGGCGGCGATGGCGGCGGGCATCCCCAAGGAGAAGACGGCGTTCGTCGTGAACCAGGTGTGCGGCTCGGGCCTGCGCGCGGTGGCGCTCGGCTACCAGGCGATCAAGGCCGGCGACAGCGACAGCGTCGTGGCCGGCGGCCAGGAGAGCATGAGCCTCTCGCCGCACTGCACGCATCTGCGCGCCGGCACGAAAATGGGCAATACCGAGCTCGTCGACACGATGATCAAGGACGGGCTCTGGGACATCTTCAACGGCTACCACATGGGCGTGACGGCCGAGAACGTCGCGCGCGAGTGGCAGATCACGCGCGAGCAGCAGGATCAGTTCGCGCTCGCCTCGCAGCAGAAGGCCGAGGCCGCGATGAAGGCCGGAAGGTTCAAGGACGAGATCGTCGGCGTCACGCTCGAGACCCGCAAGGGACCGCAGACGGTCGACACCGACGAGCATCCGCGCGCCGGCACCACACTGGAGGCGCTCGCCAAGCTGCGCCCGGCCTTCGCGAAAGACGGCACGGTGACGGCGG
>CAZUYG010000262.1:0-5517 GCA_964624265.1 uncultured Candidatus Odyssella sp. | reverse complement strand
AACGCCTCCATCGCCGGCACGATCGGCACCGTATCGAGCCGGCAGCCGAGCGCCTTCGCGACCGCGGCGGCGTCCTCGAGGCTGTCGCGCGAGGTGTAGGGCGAGGGCATCATCACGCACCACACCTTGTCGGCGCCGAGCGCGTCCACGGCCACCGCCGCCGAGATCGCCGAGTCGATGCCGCCCGAAAGCCCGAGCGCCACGCCGGGGAAGCGGTTCTTCCGCACGTAGTCGCGCAAACCCAGCAGCATCGCGCCGTAGATCGCTTCGAGCCGCTGCGGCTGGGCGTGGATCTCGCCCGGCGCGCAGCTCCACGCGCCGTTGCTGCCGCGCGTCCAGCGCGTCGTCGCCACGTGCTCGCGCCACGACGGCGCCTGCATGGCGAGGCGGCGGTCCGCGTTCAGCACGAACGAGGCGCCGTCGAACACCAGCTCGTCCTGGCCGCAGATCTGGTTCACGTAGACGAGCGGAAGATCCGACTCGACCACGCGCTTGACGGCGAGGTTGATGCGTTCGTCGAGCTTGTCGCTCTCGTAGGGGCTGCCATTCGGTATGATGAGAATCTCGGCGCCCGATTCCTGCAAGGTCTCGGTGACGTCGGGCGTCCACATGTCTTCGCAGATCATGAGGCCGAGGCGCACGCCGCGGAAGTTCACCGGCCCCGGCGGCGGCGCGGCGGCGAACACGCGCTTCTCGTCGAACACGCCGTAATTCGGCAGGTCGTGCTTGAAGCGTTTGGCCGCGACGAGGCCGGCATCGAGCAGGAACGCGGCGTTGTAGAGCTTGCCGTTCTCGCGCCACGGCGCGCCCACGACGATCGCCGGGCCGCCATCCTTCGTTTCGGCGGCGAGCGTTTCGATCGCCGCCGCGGCGCGGTCCTGGAACAGCGGCTTCAGCACGAGATCCTCCGGCGGATAGCCGGAGACGGTCAGCTCGGGAAAAACGACGAGATCGGCGCCCTGGCCCCTGGCCTCGGCGCGGGCGGCGCGGATGCGGTCGAGATTGCCCGCGATGTCGCCCACGGTCGTGTTGATCTGGGCGAGGGCGAGGTTGAGCGAGTCGGCCATGAAAATTGCGCTTGCGGCGGGCGGGTTGGCGAGGAGTTAGGTGGCCCGCGGGGCGGGTGTCAATGACGGCGCCGCAATATGACTAAAATGCGGGCATTTCAATCGCTTGGCAGGGCTGTGATGTGGTTCATAGCCGGTTCCATACAACGGCCATATTCAGCGTATAATGGCATCTGAAACCCGGATCCCCCCATGCTCCGATTGATCGCCGCCGCCGCGTTCGCGCTTCTGGCCTTGCCGGCCCTCGCTCCGGCGCCCGCGATGGCCGATCAGCCGCGGGTCGAGATCCTCGATTTTGGAACCTACGCGACCGGCACGCGCACCACGATACCGATGCCGATCTCCATCAGCGGCAAGATGAACGTCGTCGCCAACGTGCGCCTGCTCCAGGCGACGCGCGAGGTGATGGGCCAGCTCGGCACGAGCTTCGGCTTCCGCTACCGCGTGCACGGCGTGCCCGACGGCGCCACGGTTACGATCCGGACGCGCCACCCGCGCCTCACCCATCCCGACACCGGCAAGAGCATGAACTACGGCGAGCGCGACCAGACCGTGACGAACGGCGGCGAGCGCTACACGGGCTACAGCTTCGACGCCAGCTACGAGATCGCCGAGGGCGAGTGGTCGTTCCAGATCATCTACGAAGGCCGCGTCATCGGCGAACAGAAGTTCCGCGTCATCGTGCCGATGAACTGAGATGGGCGCCGCCATGAAACGCTTCGCCGCCCGGGGCTTTCTCGCCGCGCTGCTGATCGCCGGCGCCGGGGCGGCGCTCGCCGAGAGCGCCGCCGCCGAGCCGCGCGGCAAGATCGTGGCCTATGGCCGTTACGAGATCGTCGAGACCGGCCGGCCCGAAAAGGCCGAGCGCACGGTGGCCGGCGAAGTGAAGCCGGTGGAGACGCGCCGCCTGATCCAGCAGACCGACGAGGTCGTGGGGCAGCTCGGCAACACGTTCGGGTTCGAAGTCGACCTCGAGGGCCTGCCGCCCGGCCCGGTCAACCTCGTCGTGCGGACGATCCACCCGCCGCTCACCAACGCCGATACCGGCAATACGATGACGGTGAGCGAATATGACTGGCCGGTGGCCGGCCGCAGCAGGGTCTATTTCGGCTTCACCTTCGACTACCGCTGGGAAATTGCGGAAGGCGTCTGGACGAAGCAGCTCGTCTATGACGGCAAGGTCATCGCCGAAAAGAAGTTCAAGATCATCGTGCCGATCAACTGATGCCGCTGGCGCAACGGGGCAAGAAACCATGAACATGCGTGCGGCCGCCGCCGCGGTATTCTGCGTTTTCGCGCTGCTGTTCGCGGTTTCCGCCGCGACCGCGGCCGAGCCGCGCGCCACGATCCTGTCGTTCGGGCGCTACGAGACGCAGATCGCGGGCAAGCCCGAAAAGGCGGAGCGCACGGCCTCGGGCATCGTGCAGCCCGTCGACGGCCACCGGCTGCTCGAGCGCAGCGATGTCATCGTGGGCCAGTTCGGCAACACCTTCGGCATCGAGCTGAAGCTCGAGAACTTCCCGGCCGGCGTCGCGGCGCTGACGATCCGCACGACCCATCCGCCGCTCACCAATCCCAAGACCGGCAAGGAGACGACGGTCAGCGAATACGATTGGACCTCCTCGACGCGCGACAGCACCTATTTCTGCTTCTCGTTCGACGAGAAATGGGAGATCGCCGAGGGCAACTGGACGATCCAGGTGCTGCACGAGGGCAAGGTCATCGCCGAGAAGACGTTCAAGATCGTCGTGCCGCTCAACTAGGGGAAGCGATGATGCGCCGCGCCTTCGTGTTCGCGCTTCTGCTGCTCGCCGGCGCTTCCGCCGCGGCGGCAGCCTCGGAGCCGCGCGTCACGATCCTCTCCTACGGCCGCTTCGAAACGCAGCGCACCGGCGAGATCGAAAAGGGCGAGCGCACGGCCACGGGCGAGCTGCAATCGGTGTCCGCGCACCGCCTGGTGCAGCAGACCGACGAGATCGTGGGCCAGCTTGGCAACTCGTTCGGGATCGATCTCCGGCTCGAGAATTTCCCGCCCGGACCGGCCGCGCTGACGATCCGCACGCTCCATCCGCCGATCACGAATCCCAAGACCGGGCGCACGATGACGGTCAGCGAATACGATTGGTCGGTGGCGATGCGCGACAACGTCTATTTCGGCTATACCTTCGATCACGGATGGGAAATCGCCGAGGGCGTCTGGACCAAACAGATCGTATATAAGGGGCGGGTCATCGCCGAGAAGACGTTCAAGATCGTCGTGCCGCTCAACTGAGGGCACGCGGACATGCAAGCCGGGAGCCGATCCCCAGCACAAAGGACGAGCATGCGACAGGTTCACCGTTTCCCGTTCTGGCTCGTGCGCGCTTTCGCGCCGCTCGCGCTCCTGGCGCTGGCGCTCGCCGCTCCGGCGAAGGCCGCGGGCCAGGTCGAAATCCAGGATTTCGGCTTCTACGACCTTTCGGTCGACGGCAGCGTGCCGGCGCCCGACGACGTGAGCGGTACGCGCAACATCGTCTCCAACATCCGCCTGCAGCGCCAGACCGAAGAGATCGACGCGCAGCTCGGGCGCAGCTTCGGCTTCCGCTTCCGCATCGCCGACCCTGCGCTGCACGGCCAGACGCTGACTCTCCGCACGATCTTCCCGCCGCTCACCAACCCGGAGAGCAGGCGGACCATGACGACGCAGGACCGCCCGTTCACCGCGACCGGCGAAAGCGTCTATGACGGCTATCGCTTCGATTACGATTGGGAAATGGCCGAGGGCATCTGGACCTTCCAGATCCTGCACAACGGCAAGGTGATCGGCGAGAAGAAGTTCAAAGTCATCATCCCGATGAACTGAGGGCGGCGCCATGCTGATGCAATACATCGCACGTCGCCTGCCCCGGATCGCGGCCGTGCTGCTCCTCGCGGCGGCGGCGCAGCCGGCGGCCGCCAGCGACCGCGGCGTCGAGATCGTGGACTACGGCGTCTACGACCACAGCGTGACGGCCGTGATCCCCGAGCCCAAAGACGTGGCCGGCGAGCGCTCGACCGTCGCGAACGTCCGCTTGCGCGAAAAGACGGACGTCATCGACGCGCAGAAGAGCCGCATGTTCGGCTTCCAGTTCCGCGTCACCGATCCGGCGCTCTACGGGCAGACGCTCGTGACGCGGAAGCTCGTGCCGAAGCTCACCAATCCCAAGACCGGCCAGTCGGCGACGGTGGTCGAAGGCTCGATCGTCGCGGGCCCCGACACGCTGTTCCTCAACGCCTACGGCTTCGACTATGATTGGGAGCGCGCGGAAGGCGAGTGGACCTTCCAGGTTCTGCACGAAGGCAAGGTGCTGGCCGAGAAGAAGTTCAAGGTCATCCTGCCGATGAACTGACGGCGGCGCGGGATCGGGGCAAGGACGCATGACGGCGAGACGGCAATCGATCGGCCTGCTGACGCGCGCGCTTGCGGCGCTCGTGTTGCTGCTGCTTGCCGGAGCGCCCGCGCTTGCCGGTGACGGCGACCGCCAGCGCGTCACGATTCTCGATTACGGCATCTACGAGCACCGCGTCGACCGTTTCGAAGCGGAGCCGAAGCATATCAGCCGCGAGCGGGTCATCGTCTCGGGCGTCGTGCTGCTGCGCCAGGCGGAAGAGATCGACGCCCAGCCGGGCCGCATGTTCGGCTTCCAGTTTCGCGTCACCGACCCGGCCCTGGTGGGGCAGACGCTGACCCTGCGCCGCATCGTGCCGCCGCTGACCAACCCGGCGACCGGGCAAACGGCCACGACGATCGTTCGCGACGTCGTCATCACCCACGACAATCAGCTCGTGCTCAACGCTTACCGCTTCGACCACGGCTGGGAGATGGCCGAAGGGCTCTGGCGCTTCCAGGTCCTGTTCAAGGGCGAGGTGATCGCCGAAAAGGCGATCAAGGTCGTCATCCCGATGAATTGAAGGCGAGGCTGCCGGTGAAGCCGCTGCTCGGCCGCATTGCGCTGTTCCTGCTCCTCGCCATGGCGGCACCGGCCGCGGCGGAGTCGGCGCGCGTCGCGATCGTCGAATACGGCATCTATGCCGCCGGCACGATGACCCACGTGCCGGCGCCGGACCAGATCGGCGGGCAGCGCTGGCAGGCCCAGACCCGCCTGCTCGAGCGGACCGATATCGTCGCGGGCCAGTTGGGGCGCATCTTCGGCATCCGCGCGCAGGTCAACGATCCCGCACTGCTCGGCAAGACGCTGACGATGCGCATCCGCCATCCGAAGATCGCGGCGCCGTCCGGCCGCAGCGGGACCGAGACGTTCTACCGGACATCGACGCCGCCCGGCGGCCGCGAGATCGGCTATTTCTTCGCCTTCGAGCACACCTACGAGATCGCCGAGGGCGATTGGACGTTCGAGGTGGTCTACGAGGGCCAGGTGCTTGCCGCGAAGAAGTTCCGCGTGATCGTGAACATGTACTGACGCGCGCGGCG
>CAZUYG010000261.1:0-5520 GCA_964624265.1 uncultured Candidatus Odyssella sp. | reverse complement strand
TCGGACCGCATTTCGCTGTCGGCGCTGGCATTCAAGCTCGACGAAATCGCTGCGACCGGCGAATTGGCGGTGGTTCTGGGGCCGGTACCGGCGGTCACGGGTTCGCTCGTCATTCCGTCGCTGAACCTCACGCCGTTCATGGCCGGCGGCGCGCCCGCCGCTGCACCGGCGCCCGCACGGCCCGGCGCCGCGCCGCCGTCGCAGCCCGCGCGGCCGGGCGCCGCGCCCGGTGCGATCGATCCCGCGCCGTTGCGCGCGGTCAACGCCGATCTCAAGATCGAGGCGCGGCAGATCCAGGCCAACCAGTTCCGCGCCGATCTCGCCAAGCTCGGCATCAAGCTCGCCGGCGGCGTGCTGGCGCTGACGCTGGAACCCGTGCAGCTCTATGGCGGTGCCATCACCGGCGTCGTCACCGTCAACGGCGCCCGCGCCCCGCTTGCGGTGAACCCCAACATCCAGATCAAAGGCATCAACGGCCACGCTTTGCTTTCGGCCGTGGGCGCCACCGACCGCATCGACGGCACGCTGAACGCCAGCGCCAATCTCACCGGCACGGGCTCGGACGCGAAATCGATCCAGAACAGCCTCGCCGGAACGGCGTCGTTCCAGTTCGCGAACGGCGCATTGCGCGGCTACAATCTCGCCGGCATGTTCCGCGCGATCGGCGACATCAAGAACCCGCTCGAGGTGATCCAGCAGGTGCAGAAGGCGGTCGCTTCGCTCAACAAGTTCGATGCCGGCCAGAAGACCGACTTCAGCGAGCTTTCGGCCTCGTTCCGCGCCGCGAACGGCGTGTTCAGCACGAGCGACCTGCGCATGGCGGCGCCGCTGATCCGCGTCGAAGGGCGGGGCAACATCTCGCTGCCGGCCAGCGCGCTCGACATGAACCTGCTGGTGAAGGCGGTGGCGAGTCTGCAGGGCCAGGGCGCCGATTTCGCGAAGCTCGGCATTCCCATTCCGCTGCGCGTGCACGGGCCGTTCGCGAACGTCTCCTGGGGCCTCGACGAAAAGGCGCTCGGCGACGAGATCCGCAAGAAGGCGCCGGATCTCATCAAGGAGCAGATCCTCCAGAAACCCGGCGATCTCATCAAGAAGCCGGGCGACATCCTCAAGAAGCCCGGCGGCATCCTGGATCAGTTCCGCCGCTGAGCGTCGCCGTTCCGTCCCGGCGGCCGGACAGGGCTGGATAGCGCCCGCGCCAAGCCTATCTTGGTTGCGCGCGCAGATGACCGCGATCTGTGGCAAGCTGCGCGCGGGCGGATCGGTACGAGGCGAACATGCGGTTTCGCGCAATCTGGCGGATGGCGGCGCTGGCGGCGGCGCTGCTCCTGTTTGCCGGCGGCGCCTCGGCCGAGGCGCTGCGCAACTGGCGCCTCTCGTTCGAGGTGTTGTCGTCGCACCACCCGCAGCCGCCCGCGGGCCGCACGCCGACCTACGCCGAGAAAGACGCGCTGACGCGCGCCGTTCTGGCCGAGATCGTTCCGCATGTGTGGACGGCGCTGGGCGCCACGGCAGCGCGCGCCCGGTCGCGGGTGCAGGCCGGCGGCTATGGCGACACGGTCAATCCCGCGATCCACAGCAATCTCCAGACGCACGAGATCGAGGCGCGGCGGCTCGCGGCGGCCCTCGGCTACGTCTTTCGGCAATATGCGGTCATCATGTACGACCTCGCCGCCGAGGAGAGCGAGCATCGCCAGGTATCGGTACGCTTCCCGCGCGGCAGCCTCACGCCGGCGCTGGCCACGCGTTTCTTCGGGCTCGCGCGCGAGCAGCTGAAGAGCGACAAGCTCGGCTTCAGCGGCACCCGCTCGCGCATGATCTTCATCAACCTCGGCACCGGCATTCCCGACGCGGCTTTCGCCGAAGGCCTGGCCAAGGCGGCCGCCGCATGGCCGGAACCGGTGCTGAAGGTGGAGGCGCCGAAGCCGGTGCGCGCGTTCCTGATCGAAAACGACTGGGACAAGGCGAAGGCAGGCGAAGACTATGTGCGCCAGCTCGGGCCCGATGCCGGGCGGCTGGCCGCGGCGCTCGCCCAGTTGCAGCGCCGCCACGATGGCCGGGTCCGCCGCTGGGCTGCCTTCCTGCAGCCCGCTCCGCGGCGCGAGGCGCCGCCGATGCCGGCGCCGGCGCGGCCTTAGCGCCTTACGCCGTCTCGCGCACCCGCGCCACGAGCGCGCGCCATCGGGCGACGAGCCTGTCGCGCTCGGCGGCGGGGAGCTTCGGGTCGAAACGGCGGTCGCGCTGCCACGCGGCGGCGACCTCGTCGAGCGAGCGGTAAAGCCCGGCGCCGAGCCCGGCGAGGAACGCGGCGCCGAGCGCCGTCGTCTCCGGCACGCGCGGGCGCTCCACCGGCGCGCCGAGGATGTCGGCGAGGAATTGCAGCATCCAGTCGTTCGCCACCATGCCGCCGTCGACCCGCAGCACCTGGCCGCCGCCGCCGCTCCCGCGCATGGCGTCGATCAGATCGCGGGTCTGATAACAGGCGGATTCCAGCGCCGCGCGCACGATTTCGGCGCGCCCCGTGTCGCGCTGGAGGCCGAAGATGGCGCCGCGCGCATCGGGGTCCCAATGCGGCGCGCCGAGACCGGTGAACGCCGGGACGAAATAGACGCCGCGATTGCCGGGCAGGTCCTTGGCGAGCGCCTCGCTCTCGTTCGCGGCGCCGATGATCTTCAGCTCGTCGCGCAGCCATTTGATCGCGGTGCCGGCGTTGAAGATCGCGCCCTCGACCGCATAGGTCGTCTTGCCGCCGAGGCGCCACGCCACCGTGGCGAGCAGCCCTTCGGCCGGCGAGGGCATGCGCGCGCCGGCGTTCATCACGATGAACGCGCCGGTGCCGTAGGTGCTCTTCACCGCGCCCGGCGCGAAGCAGGCCTGGCCGAACGTCGCCGCCTGCTGATCGCCGGCGATGCCGCTGATAGGAATCGCGCTCCCGAGCAGCGCGGGATCGGCCGTGCCGAACGCGCCGGCGCTGTCGCGCACCTCGGGCAGGATCGCGCGCGGCACCTCGAACAGCGCCAGCAGCTCGTCGCTCCACTCTTGCCGCGCGATGTCGAACAGCATCGTGCGCGAGGCGTTGCTGGCATCGGTGGCGTGCGACTTGCCGCCGGTGAGGCGCCACAGCAGGAACGTGTCGATCGTGCCGAACGCCAGCTCGCCGCGTTGCGCCCGCTCGCGGGCGCCGGGCACGTTGGCGAGCAGCCAGGCGAGCTTCGTGGCCGAGAAATAGGAATCGACGACGAGGCCGGTTTTGGCCCGGATGGTCTCGTCGTGCCCGGCGGCGATGAGCCGGCGGCAATGCTCGGCGCCGCGCCGGTCCTGCCAAACGATCGCATTGTATAGGGCCTTGCCCGTCACGCGGTCCCACAGCACCGCGGTTTCGCGCTGGTTGGTGATGCCGATCGCCGCCGGCGGCCGGCCGAGCCGCTGCAGCACCGCGCGCGTCACGGCCAGCGTTTTCGTCCAGATTTCCTCGGGATCGTGCTCCACCCAGCCGTCGCGCGGATAGTGCTGCGCGAATTCCTGCTGCTCGGCGCCGAGCGGCGCGCCGTCGAGGCCGAACGCCATTGCGCGCGTGCTGGTGGTGCCCTGGTCGATCGCGAGAAGCATGCGTGCATCTTTGCCGACGGGCCGCTCCTTGTCCAACCCGCGCGCGCCGCTAGGATGCGGCACGAAGGAAAGTCTCCGTGCAGCATCCCATCCACGACCTGCTCATCGTCGGCGGCGGCATCAACGGGGCCGGCATCGCGCGCGATGCGGCGGGGCAGGGCGTTTCTGTGCTGCTCGTCGAAAAGGGCGATCTCGCCGGCGCCACCTCCTCGGCATCGAGCAAGCTGATCCATGGCGGCCTGCGCTATCTCGAATATCGCGAGTTCCGCCTCGTGCGCGAGGCGCTGCGCGAGCGCGAAGTGCTGCTCAGGATCGCGCCGCATCTCGTCTGGCCGCTGCGCTTCATCCTGCCGCACGACTCGGCGCAGCGCCCGGCCTGGATGATCCGGCTCGGCCTGTTCCTCTACGACCATCTCGGCGGGCGCGAGAAGCTGCCGGGCAGCCGCGGGGTAAATCTGCGCACGGCGCCCGAAGGCGCGCCGCTGCGGCCCGAATTCGTCCGCGGCTTCGAATATGCGGATTGCTGGGCTGACGATGCGCGCCTCGTCGTCGCCAACGCGCTCGACGCACAGGCGCACGGCGCCGACATCCGCGTGCGCACCGCGCTCGTCTCCGCCCGGCGCGCTGAAGGGCTTTGGGAGGCGAAGATCGCGCGCGAAGGGCAGGCGCCGGAAACCGTTCGTGCCCGTGCGCTGGTCAACGCCACCGGCCCCTGGGCGACCGCGCTGTTCGAGCGATTCGAGGGCGCCAAGACTCGCTACCGCCTGGCGCTGGTGCAGGGCAGCCACGTCGCCGTGCCGCGGCTCTACGAGGGCGATCAGGCCTACATCCTGCAGAACCCCGACAAGCGCATCGTGTTCCTGCTGCCGTTCCTCGATGCGTTCACGATCATCGGCACGACCGACACGCCCTATGCCGGCGATCCCGCCGCGGCGGCGATCACGCCGGGCGAGACCGAGTATCTGCTCGCCGCCGCCAACCGCTTCCTGCGCAAGCCCGTCGCGTCCGCCGACATCAAATGGAGCTACAGCGGCGTGCGCCCGCTCTACGACGACGGCTCGATCAACGCCTCGGCGATGACGCGCGACTACGCGTTCGACGTCGACGCCCCCGAGGGCGCAGCACCCTTGCTCACGATCTACGGCGGCAAGCTCACGACCTATCGCAAGCTCGCGCAGCACGCGCTGCGCAAGATCCTGCCGCGCTTGGGCCGTGACCCGAAGAAATGGACCTCGGGCGCGCCGCTGCCGGGCGGCGACATGCCGGGCGCGGATTTCGCCGCCTTCCGCCGCGCGCTGGGCGCCGAGTTCCCGTTCCTGCCGCCGGAACTCTGCCAACGCTACGCGCGCCTCTACGGCACGCGCGCGCGGCAATTGCTGAAAGACGCGCGCTCGATGGCCGATCTCGGCGATGCCTTCGGCGCCGATCTCTACGAGCGCGAGGCTGCGTTCCTGCGCGAGACCGAGTGGGCCGCGACGGCCGACGACGTGTTGTGGCGAAGGACGAAGACCGGCGTCTTCCTGTCGCCCGAGCAGCGGACGCGCATTGCCGACCGGCTGAAGGATCGCATGACCGCAAGAGCATAGGGGCGGGTTTTCGACCCGCCCCTACGCCGTCGATTGCGGTGACTATCGCGCGTCAGCCTTTCACGCAGGTCAGCAGCATCAGCGTGGTGCCGATGCGGCCGTTGCCGGTCAGCACGCCCTGCTGGCCGCGGCGCAGCGAGAGGAAGCCGCTCGATCCGCGGAAGTTGACCTGACGGAGGCTCACGCCGCCGGCGCGAGCCAGCGTCTTGTACTCGGTCTTGCCGTAGTAGGGATATTCGCGCACCGCGGCGCGCGCGGTGTGCGCGCTCAAGGTCACGAACAGCTTGGTCTTGGGCGCGTGCGCGATCGTGCAGGTGTAGGTGCC
>CAZUYG010000260.1:0-5545 GCA_964624265.1 uncultured Candidatus Odyssella sp. | reverse complement strand
ACGCACCGTGGACTTGGTCAGCCAGCCGCGCGCGTTGTATTCGAGGTCGGTGACGACGCCGTTCTGGTCGGTGATGCTGAGCGGCCGGCCCATCCCGTCGTGCGACGTGATGTTGATCTGGTGACCGACCGCGTTCGTGATGCGCGAGAGATAGCCGGCGGCGGTGTAGAGATACGAGGTGACGTCGCTGACCCCGGTGCGCGGGCCGTCGATGCTGGTGAGCTGCTTGACGCCGGACGCAGTCGTGTAGCCAAACGTCCACACCCGCGTCTGCCCGTTCGTGCTGTAGGGCACCGAATGCGAGGTGGTATCCGTCTCGGTGATCGTGAGAACGAGGCCGTCGCTGTCGTAGGTGAACGCCGTATTCTTGCGCGGCGCCGAGATCAGGGTCGGCACGCGCTTCGGGATGTCCCACGAGGTCGTGATCGTCCGCGCCTGCCCGGTGCCGAACGCCTCGGTGCGGCTGGTTTCCAGGCCTTCGGCCGTCACCGACCGGTTGGTGACGAAGCCATTCCAGTCGGTCGAACTCGTGATACGGCCGCGCGTGTTGTAGGTGTTGCTGGAGTTCGCTGCGGCGCAATTAGGGCTGGCCACGCCCTGGACGGTCGTCGCCCGCTTCGACTGGAGAACCGTCGAGAAGGTGTAGATCGCGTCCTTGTTCAGCGCGTTCGTCACCGTGATGGTGCCGCTCGCGTTGTAAGTGAACGTATCGCGGTCGACTCCACCAGCGTGCTCGCTCGTCGTCACGCGCCGGACGGAATCGTAGGCAAAGGTCGCGTAGCGGATTCCGCGCTCGTCCGTGATGCCGGTCAATGCATACGGAAAGGCCGCGTTCTCGTAGTGATAGGTGACGACGGGGTTGTCGCTCGGATTGGCGGGCGTGTCGTCGGGATACGTGACCTTCTCCAGCACGAAGGGCGAGGTGGCACCGAATGCATTTCGGAATTCGTAACTCACCACGCGACCGTCGGGGCCGGTCGCGCTCTGGATGATGCCGCTCGAATCCGTCGTGAACGTGATCTGCCGGCCGTAAGAATCGGTGACGCTCTGGATGAAATTGCTGGCGTCGTAGGCGATCGTCTGCGTGTATCCGTTTCGCTTGCGGATCGAAACCAGCCGGCCGGTGGAGTTGTAGGTTTCGACCGTGCCCTCGACGTCCGTGACGGTGTAGTCGGTGCCTACTTTCGCGAAGCGCAGATCGACGTCGGCGAAATCCGCCAATGGCCCCGAGGTCAGGTAAAGCGCATAGCTCCCGTCGGGGCGTTGCAATTCGTAGGCGCCGCCGATGATGATCCGGCGGTCGTAGTTCGTGCGCCACCCGTAGCCGAGAAGTCCGAATTTGAAATCCTTGCTATTGTAGTGGCGGGTGAGCTCCAGCACGTCCGGGCCGGCGGTGCGGATATCGACCGCCGTTTCCCACTTGTTGCCGATGCCGATCGTGACCGGATTGCCGATCGACGGAGTCGGGTTCTGCGCCGTGCATTGCTTGGCGTCCTTCAACTGGGTGTCCGGATAGTCGCGGCACCCGGTCAAGCTTGCCGAATCGACGTACTGGCCAGAGGGGCATTTGGCATCGATCTGCCATTGCCCAGGCACGGTCGCGATGATGCAGTAGTGCGTCTTGTAGTTCCAAGGCACCACACCGGCCCAAGAGGCCAACGGATACCCGCCGGCCCGCCAGCGGGCGGCCCATTTTTCGCAAGCATCTCCGAGTGTCGGGCAATCTGTCGCTGTGTTGCAACCGGTCTGCAGCACAGTGGTCCAATACGCCGGCGCGGGCGATGGCGTCAGTGCGCCGAGCGGCAGGAGCGCCAGCGCGAGAATGCGAAAAATGGAGAGCGAGCCCAGCAGCCGAAACGCCGCGCGCATGTGAACCTCCGCCGAGGATTCCTGCGCGCCGGTTGCCCCGCCCGACGCGCATCCCGCATCCAGGAAAATTCCGGCGAAGGGTGATATTTCTAAAAGTTGTGGATTCAAATCTCCGTTCAAGAACTGGCGCGCGAGGCACCGACCCCAACGGGTGCAGTGCCTTCATCTGGCATGCTCCCCCAAGGGCGGAGTAGTAAGTCCCGCCTGGCAGCGGCTCGCTCTCGGCTTTGCGCCCTACAGCCGCACGTATTCGTAATCCACGGCGAGGTTGTTGATGCCGCGGTCGGGCGGGGCGATCCAGGCGGCCATCTTGCCGGGCGCCGTCACCTGTTTCATCAGGCTCTTCACGTAGGCGCGGTCGTCGGGCGAAGGGATCCACTCGTATTTCCGGGCTTCCCAAACATGCGCCTCGACCGGCTTGCCGTCGGGCGTGAAATTGTGGCCGGCATAGACGCCGACCGTGCGGCGGAACCGCTCCGACGGCAGCTTGATCTCGAAATCGACGCCCGCCTTCTTGATGAGGCGGTTCCAGCGCTGCACGCCGATGTCGCAATCCTTCACGTAAGCGCGGCGCGCCACGACGTTCATCGCGTTGCGCAGCGGGATCGACACGGTCTTGATCGTGCCGTCCTCGAGCACTTCCTCGATATCGTAGGTCGCGTCCTTGGCGATGTGGTCTTCGTAGTTGTCTTCGTCCGGGCGGCCTTTCAGGCCGTTGGCGAAATAGTTCGCGGCGTTGGTGGAGGTGTCGGAGCCGAACAGGTCCTGCGCCGAGGAGAACCAGAAATTGATGTACTTCTGGACGAGGCCCAGATCGATGGCGCCGGCGCGGCGGATCGCGGCGGGATCGTCGCTCTTGATCTCCTCCATCACCTCGAGCGCGCGCTTGATCACGCGGCCGAGGCCGGTCTCGCCCACGAACATGTGGTGCGCTTCCTCGGTCAGCATGAAGCGGCAGGTGCGCGAGAGCGGATCGAAACCCGATTCGGCCAGCATCTTGAGCTGATACTTGCCGTCGCGGTCGGTGAAGTAGGTGAAGCAGTAGAACGACATCCAGTCGTCGATCGGCTCGTTGAACGTCGAGAGGATGCGCGGCTTGTTGCGGTCGCCCGAATGCCGCTCGAGCAGCTCCTCGGCCTCTTCGCGGCCGTCGCGGCCGAAATAGGCGTGGAGCAGATACACCATCGCCCAGAGATGGCGGCCTTCCTCGACGTTCACCTGGAACAGGTTGCGCATGTCGTAGAGCGACGGGCAGTTCTGGCCGAGCAGGCGCTGCTGCTCCACCGAGGCGGGCTCGGTGTCGCCCTGCGTCACGATCAGGCGGCGGAGATCGGAGCGGAATTCGCCGGGCACCTGCTGCCACACCGGCTCGCCGAAATGGTCGCCGAAGCCGATCTTGCGGTCCGGCACCTGGTCGGCGAGGAAAATGCCCCAGCGGTAATCGGGCATCTTCGTCATGCCGTAGGTGGCCCAGCCCTTCGCGTCGACCGAGGTCGCGGTGCGCAGATACACGTCTTTCTGCTGGAAGCCCTCGGGCCCCATGCCCTTCCACCAGTCGAGGAAGGCCGGCTGCCACTTCTCGAGCGCGCGCTGGAGCTGCTTGTCGTCGGAAAGGTGGACGTTGTTCGGAATTTTCTGGGTGTAGTCGATCGACATGGATGGATCCCGGGAAATGGTCGGTTGAAGATGAGCGGAACGGCCGAGAGCGTCAGACGCGTTCCCAGTTGAAGCTCGGCTTCGTGCCGGTGCCGTAGAGCTTCAGGGCACCCTGCTCGCCGACGGCGTTGGGGCGGATGAAAATCCAGTTCTGCCAGGCGGTGAGGCGGCCGAAGACCTTCGTCTCCATCGTCTCGCCGCCGCCGAAGCGCAGGCTGGCTTCCATGCCGGTGAGCGCGTCGGGCGAAAGGCTCGCGCGCTCCTCGATCGCGATGCGCACCTCGTCTTCCCAATCGAGCTCGTCGGGCGTGAAGGTGACGAGGCCGATCTCCTTCGCGGCCTTGGCGTCGAGCGCGTCGCCGATGCGGCCCTTGGCCTTGTCGAGCGCGGCGGCATCGCCCTGGAAATGTGCGTCGATGCGGCTCATGCCGTTGTTCATCGCGAACAGGCCGAAATTGGTCTCGTCGAGCACCATCTTCGGCGATTCGGCCGGCGTCTCGGTGTCGTCGAGCATGTAGGAGCGGTCGGCGGCGAGCGCGAGCTCGGCGAGCGGGCCGGCGAAGCACGAGCCCTTGCCGACGATCGCGAACAGGCTGCGCGAGGAAACGTCGAGGCGCTGCAAGGTGCGGCGCAGGAAGTTCGTCGTCTCGCGCACGAACCAGTCGCCGCGGTGGCGGATCAGCACTTCGCCCAGCGCGAGCGCCTTCGCGGCGTTGCCCGCGGTCTTGAGGATGATCGTGCCGACGGCGGCGTTGTTGACGCGCAGCATCAGGATCGCGTCGTCGAGCTCGCGCGTCATCTTGAGGCCGTACCATTCGGCGCCCTTGGCGGCGATCGCGGCGGGCTCGGCGGGCTCGTCGCCCGTCGGGGCCTTGACCGTGATCGTCGCGGTGCGGCCGGCCGAGTCGAGCGTCACGTCCACGTACTGATAGTGATAGCCGGTGTCGTCCATCTTCCGCTCGAGCGGCGGCAGCTTCACGCCCTTGGCGCCGGCCGGGCGATCCGAGGTCTTCGCCAGCGCCTCGGCGCGGCGCTTGACCAGCGCGTCGAATTCCGCCGGCGGCGCAAAGCCGTCGATGAGCTTCCATTCCTTCGCGCGTTCGGCGCGCACGCCCTCGGAGGTCGTGCAGAACACGTCGGCGAGATCGCGGCGCACCTTGCGCTTGTCGGTGACGCGGGTGAGGCCGCCGGTGCCGGGCAGCACGCCGAGCAGCGGCACTTCCGGCAGGCTCACGGTCGACGAGCGGTCGTTGACCATCAGGATCTCGTCGCAGGCGAGCGCCATCTCGTAGCCGCCGCCGGCGCAGGCGCCGTTGACGGCCGCGATCGCCTTGATGCCGGAATTGCGGCTCATGTCCTCGAGGCCGTTGCGCGTCTCGTTCGTGAACTTGCAGAAGTTCACCTTCCAGCCATGCGACGAGGAGGCGAGCATGTTGATGTTGGCGCCGGCGCAGAACACGCGCTCCTTCGCGCTGGTCAGCACGACGACGCGCACTTCGGGATGCTCGAAGCGGATGCGCTGCAGGATGTCGTGCAGCTCGATGTCGACGCCGAGATCGTAGGAATTGAGCTTCAGGCGGTAGCCGGGGCGGAGCCCGCCGTCTTCTCTGACGTCGAGGGCGATGCGGGCGGTGGCGCCGTCATAGGCCACCTTCCAGTGCTTGTACTGCTCCGGATCGCGTTCGAACGTCAGGATGTTTTCGAGAGACGCCATTGTTTCCTCCACGGCTGATATGCAATATAATGCATTATATCGACGAGGCAAGCATTATTTTGCGTGTTCGCTAACGAGTTGAAGCAGTTGCGAAAAGCTGCGTTCGGCGGATTTGGCGGCGGTGTCGAGGCTCGCATCGGCGCGCGCGTAGAGGGCCTCGCGCTCGAGCAGGATCTGGCGCAGATCCTCCATCGCCTCGGCGTTGCCTTCCATCGGCCGCAGGTCGCCCTGGGCGACGACGCGCGCCATGTGCTCCTCGGGCGCCGCCCTGATCCACACCGTGTAGCACGACGACAGCAGCAGCTC
>CAZUYG010000259.1:0-5552 GCA_964624265.1 uncultured Candidatus Odyssella sp. | reverse complement strand
GCCTGCCTCCTTTCGTCTCCGGATCAATCTGCTCGGGGCGGCCGTCGTCGCCGCTTATCTCGCCGAAGTCTTCCTCTCCTATGCGCAGGCGCCGCAGCTTTGGCGCGAGGAGGGGCCGCACCTGCTGGCGTTTTTCGAAGACGCGATCGGCGATCGTCAGGCGAGCTGGCTTCATATGCTCCTCTTCACCAAGGAGCGCATCGTCCTGTCCTATTGGCTGCCGCTCGGCGTGGCCAGCGCGAGCGCGCTGCTCCTGGTACGGATGCTGCTACGCCGCGCCGACGGGCTCGACGGGCGCGTGGAGCGGCAGCTCTTCCGGTGGCCGCTCGCCTTCGCCGCGGCCTGCTTGCTCAGCTATCCCGTGTTCACGCAGGATCTTTGGCTCTCCGCCGTCTGGGGCCGGATGATCGCGGCCGGGTTCAACCCCTACGAAACGCTGTTCACGCCGGCCTTCGTGTCCGGGCTGCCGCTCGATCATTTTCCAATGCCGATGTCGTATGCGCCGCTGTGGGGCATCGTCTCGGCGGGGCTGACGCTCGTGGCGGCCAACGACCCGTTCGCGATCGGGCTCGTCTCCAAGGCCCTGCTTGCCGGCGCCTGGATCGGCGGCCTCGTTCTCGTCGCCCGCATCATGGCGCAGCGCCCGATCCGCGAACGCTGCCTCGCGCTTGCCGCGTTCGGCTGGGTGCCGCTCGGCGCGACGCAAACCGTGGCCGAAGGCCACAACGACATCGCGATGATGGCGCCGGCCCTGGGATGGCTGTTGCTGCTGTTGCGCGGGCGGATGACGGCTCCGCTGGCGCTGGCCGTCTCGGTGCTGTTGAAGTTCGTTACCGCGCCGCTGTTCCTGCTCGATCTGGTCTATGCCATCCGGGCGCAGCGCCTGGACTGGCGGCGCTATGCGCTCCGGATGATCGCGCCATCGCTGCTCGGCCTCGGCGTTCTCGCCCTGTTTTACCGGTCGTACGACTTTTTCGACGGCGTGCGCATGGTCAACCAGTGGCGGTTTCTGCAGCCGCGCGACGCGCTCGCCTCGCTGGAGGCCGTGCTCGGAATCCCGCTTGCGCCGGCCGGATTCGCGCTCGTCGCCGTCTTTCCCGCGGTTGCATTGCATCGCCTCGTTCGGCTTTGGCGCGATCCGGCCGCCGAGAACCTGATGAAGGCGGCGCTCGCGGTCATGGCCGCGGTCCTGTTCTCGCTATCGGCCCATGTGTGGCCGTGGTACTTGCTGTGGGTATTGGCGCCGGCCGCGCTGGTCCCGCGCTGGTGGCTTTCGCGCTTTGCCATCGGCGTTTCCGTCATGGCGCCGTTCATGTCGGGATCGTGGTGGATCGCGCCGTTCGAGGATCATTTCGGCGGATCGGCGCTCGCCTTGTATGGCGGCGCCGTGGCATGGGCGGTCCTGACGCGCCCGCCGCAGGCCGCCGCCATCGAGGGCGACGCGTCGGCCGCCGGCTCCCCGGGGCGAAATGCCATTCCATAGCGCGCGATTCCCCGGCGTGGGCCGCGCTACGCGACGGCGCGACGATAGTTCCCCAGACAAAGCACCCGAAATCTGCAACTTCTTTCATTGTAGCCTTCAGCCGTTGTAGTTATTTTCACGAGTGTGGCCGGGGGAATTGTCCGGCCGAGGGTTCCAATCGACGAAGCACGGTTCGGGCGCGGCACACCTTAGGGTTTAGCCGCGCGTGGGGCAGACTTTTGCGCCGAAAGCACAGGGCCGGAGTGACGCATAACGCCGCTTTGCCGGGGACGATCTGAATGAACGCCGACGGTACCCGGGCCCGGGCCGCCTCGCGGGCGGCGGCGGCCGGATCTCCCGCGATCGGCCGGCGCGGCGCGGCCCTGCCGCTATTGAAATCGCTTCGCCTGCATCAGTGGGCCAAGAATCTTCTCGTCTTCGTTCCGCTGATCCTCGCCGGAAAATTCCACAGCGCGCAGGCCTGGATTTCCTGTGTCATGGGATTTTTCGCCTTCGGTCTGCTCGCCTCCGCCACGTACCTCGTCAACGACGCTCGCGACATTTCCTTCGACCGGCAGCATTGGTCGAAATGGACTCGGCCGCTCGCGAGCGGCGAATTGCCGATGAGCGTCGCCCTGGTCGCCGCCGCCGTGTTGGGCGCGGCGAGCTTCGCGATCGCGGGAAGCATCGGTTTGGGCCCGGCCCTCGTGCTCGCGATCTACGCGGCGCTGACGCTCGGCTATTCGCTCGGAATAAAGCGCGTGCCGATGCTCGACGTGCTGGTCATCGCGCTGTTCTTCACGCTGCGGCTCGTTTTCGGCATTCAGCTCGCCGATGTCGCGGCATCGCCGTGGCTGCTGGTCTTTTCGATGTTCGTGTTTCTCTCGCTCTCGCTCGGCAAGCGCCATACGGAGGTGCGGCGGGCCCATGCGCTCGGGCGCGAGCGCGTCGCGGGGCGCGGCTACACCGGCGCGGACGGACCGCTCCTGTTCGGGCTCGGCCTCGCGACCGGCGCCGGCGCGATCCTCATCATGATTCTCTATCTTCTCAACGAGGCCTTTGCCGCCGGCTTCTACAAGAGCCCGCTGCTGCTCTGGGCGCTTCCGGCGTTGCTGTTCCTCTGGGTCGGCCGCTACTGGCTTCTGGCGGTCCGCGGCGAACTGGACGATGATCCGCTCGAATATGCGGTTCGCGACCGGGCCAGCCTGGCGCTCGGGGCCGCGATGGCGGCGGTGTTCGTGGTGGCCTGGCAGTTCTGATCGGCGAGGCCCGTCGATGCGCGCGGAAACCGGCTGGGATCGTTTGCGAAGCGGCGGGGACGCCGGCTGGTGGGCGCTGCTCCTGGCGGCGGGCGCGCTGCATATGCTGTTCTGGCTGATTTCCCAGCCCGCGACGGCGTTCGCCGATTTTCACAAGGCCTATTTCCACGCCGCCGCGGAGATTTTCGAGAACGGCCCGGTTCCGACATGGCCCATCGACGAAGATTCGACCGAGGTCGGCTTCGTCAACATCCCCGGCCTCGTCTGGCTCTTCGTGCCGCTGGTGCCGCTCGGCGAGGCGCTTGCGGCATGGAGCTTCCTCGGCCTCGGCGTCTTGGCGATGGCCGGGGCCTACGCGCTGCTCCTGCGCCTCGGCCGCCCGTCGCGGCCGGCCGCGGCGGCGCTCTTGCTTCTGTTCCTCGCCAACGGCCCGCTCGTCAACAGCCTGCGCGAGGGCAACACCACGCATTTCATCCTGCTTCTGCTGATCGTCTCGCTCATGCTGTGGCGGAGCGGGCGCGAGTTCGCGGCCGGCCTGGCGCTCGGCTTCTGCGCGGCGATCAAGCCGCCGCTGCTTCTGTTCGGTGCCTATTACCTGCTGCGCGGGCGCTGGCGAGTCGTCGCCGGCGGCGCCTCGATGATTGCGGCCATTGCCGCGCTCTCTCTCGCGACGTTCGGGCTCGAGATCAACATCGGCTGGTACAAGGCCTGTATCGAGCCGTTCATGAAAGGGCCGATCGCGGCGTTCAACGTTCAGTCGATCGACGGCTTCCTGATCAGGCTTGCCACCGGCCCGGAGGAGCTCGTCAACTGGCTTCCGCTCCAGCCGTCCATCGCGCATCGGGTCGCGCGTCTCGCGATCGTCGCCTGCCTGTTCGCCGGCGCGTTCTGGCTGTTCCGCCGCGCCACGCGCGCCCGCCCGCCCGCGGGCGTGACGCCGCGCGACTATCGCGAGTTTTCGATCGTGCTGGTCATCGCACTCGTCTCCACGCCGGTATCCTGGACGCACTATTATCTGCTGCTCTTGCTGCCGTGGGGCCTCTATCTGAGCGGCCGGCTGGCGCTGCCCGACGATGCCATCACGCGCCGCCTCGTCTGGTCCGGATGGATGCTGTGCGCGCTGCCGGTCGTATCGCCGCCCGTGGCGCCGGAGTGGCTCGCGGAGATTCTCTCGCGCACGGTCGTGTCCGCCTGGCTGTTCGGCGGTTTCCTGATGCTCGCTGCGCTGGCGCGCGGCGCTTTCGCGACGGCGGCCGCGCCGCTGCCGGCGCCGGCGAAGGGTTGAGCCGGTGGTTGCGCCAAAACCTTGCTCCGCGCCGTTGCGGATAACGCTCGGTCTCGTCGTGCTGCTGCTGGGCTCGCTCGCGGTCAGCGGCGCGATCTGGCTCGCGGCGCCGGCCCAGTACAGCGAAACCGTTCTCCGCCACACCTGGGACGTGCTGCGCGCGGAGAGCGGCGACGATTCGTGGGATCCCTCCGGCCACGCGCTCGCCCATGTCCGTTCCGGCGCGGCGGCGCCGCTGTACGCGACCGTGTTCTTCAAGAAAGGCGTGCGCTACCAGTATCCTCCGTCGGCGTTGTTCGCGCTCGCCGCGATGCAATGGATCGATCCGGCCCGCGTCGTCGTCGACGATCAGGTGTATCGGGGTCCGCGGCCCGCGATCAACGACATGGCCGGCTGGTTCTTCCTGCTGCTGATGGCCGGGGCCTGCGCGGCGCTGCTCGAGATCGGCCTGCACCGGCGAGGCATCCCGCGCGGCAGCGCCGCCCTGATCGCGCTGCGCGTTGCCGCGGTCTTCGCGCTCACGCTCACGTTCTACCCGGTCGTCAAGGCATTCTCGCTGGGACAGATCCAGACATGGGTCAACGGCGCGTTCGCGCTGGCGCTGCTGTGCTGGGCGACCGGCCGGAAGACGGCCTGCGGCCTGCTCGTCGCCTTCGTGTGCCTGATAAAACCGCACTACGGGCTCTTGCTGCTGTGGGCGGCGCTTCGCCGGGAGTGGCGCTTCGTCTATGCGTGCGGCGGCGCGATCGCGGCGGGCCTGGCGGTTTCGGTCGCCGTGCTCGGCTGGGAAAACCACGTCGACTATCTTCGCGTGCTCTCGTTCCTTTCCGAGCGCGGCGAATCCTACTATCCCAACCAGTCGGTCAACGGCGTGCTGAACCGTCTGATGAGCATCGCCGCGCCGCAGGAATTCAACAACGTGTACTGGCGCGACGCGCATTTCCCGCCGTTCACGCCGCTCGTCTACGCCGGCACGCTCGCGAGCTCGGTCCTGATCCTCGGCGCGGCGCTGGCGCGGCGCCGGCGCGAAAACGACGAAGGCCGCACGCTCGATTTCTGCACGATGGTGCTGAGCCTCACGATCGCGTCGCCGATCGCGTGGGAGCACCATTACGGCGTGCTACTGCCCATGTTCGCCGTGCTGTTCGTGCGCCTGCTGGGCGACCGCCCGCGCCTTGCCTGGTTGGCGCTGTTCTACCTGTTGGCGGCGAATTTCATTCTTGCCGCCAATGCGCTCGCACCGACCGCGCTCAACATCGCGCAATCCTATCTGCTGGCGGCAGCGCTCGGCGTGCTCGTGCTGCTGCATCTCAAGCCGGCGGCGGTGCTGGCGGCAGGTCCGGGCGTCCGGATGCCGGCACCGGCACCGGCGCCGGTCGCGCGGGTTCCCGCCCGGGCAGGCACCGCCGCGTAGCCGGCCCGGCCCGGCGGCAGCGCCCGGCGCCGGCTCTACGGCGTTCGATGACGCGCGATCCAGCGGAGCGCGCCCTCCGCGGCGCGAATGCCGGTCGCGAAACAGGCTTGCAGCAGATAGCCGCCGGTCGGC
>CAZUYG010000258.1:0-5560 GCA_964624265.1 uncultured Candidatus Odyssella sp. | reverse complement strand
AGCGGCGGCCGGCACGAACGCACAAAAAAAGCCCCGCTTGCGCGGGGCCTTTTCCGTTGAGAGCCGGGCTGGATCAGCCGCGGGACTTCGAGAACATGAAGCGGTCGAAGGTGAATTCGGAGAACTGGAACCACAGGTTCTGCTCTTTCTGGAACGCCGTGTAGTTGTCGAACACCTTCTTGAACATCGGGTTCTTGGCCGACGTCTCCTGATACAGCGCCTGGGCCGCGGCATAGGCCGCGTCCATCACCGCCTGCGGATAGGCGCGGAACTCTGTCCCGCCCGCCGCGAGACGGCGCAGCGCCGCCGGATTTCCGGCGTCGTACTTCGCCGTCATCCAGTTCATGGCGTCCACGGAGGCCGATTCGATGGCCGCCTTGTACATCTTCGGCAGCTTCTCCCACTCGCCCGTGTTGATGAACACGTGCAGCATCGCCGAGCCTTCCCACCAGCCGGGGAAGTAGTAGTACTTGGCGACCTTGTTGAAGCCGAGCTTCTCGTCGTCATAGGGGCCGACCCATTCGGCCGCGTCGATCGTGCCCTTTTCCAGCGACGGATAGATGTCGCCGCCCGCGACCTGCGTGGGCACGATGCCGAGCTTGGAGAAGACGGTGCCGCCCCAGCCGCCGATCCGCATCTTGACGCCCTTGAGGTCGTCGAGCGTCTTGATCTCCTTGCGGAACCAGCCGCCCATCTGGGCGCCGGTGTGGCCGGCCGGCAGCGCGTGGATGTTGTAGGTCTTGTAGAACTCGTTCATCAGCTCGATGCCGCCGTGATGATACATCCAGGCATTGAGCTGACGCGTGTTCATGCCGAACGGGATCGCCGTGCCGAACGCGAAGGTCGGATCGCGGCCGACATAGTAGTAGCTCGCGGTGTGGCCGATCTCGACCGTCTTGTTCTGCACCGCCTCGGTGATGGCGAGCGGCGGGACGAGCTGTCCGCCGGCGTGCGACGTGATCTCGAATTTTCCGTCCGTCAGCGCGGCGACGCGCTCGCAGAAGTAGACGGCGCCGCCGTAGATGGTGTCGAGGCTCTTCGGGAAGCTCGAGGCCAGCCGCCACTTGATCGACGGCATGGATTGCGCGATCGCCGGCTTCGGCAGCGAGGACATGGCCGCGGCCGCGGCAACCGTGCCCACGGCGCCCGCGCCGCGGATGAATTGACGACGTTTCATGAGCGAAGTCTCCCTAGTGGAAAAAGCAACGGCGGATTGAGCTGCGGCCGTTGTTGGACGGTATCGTAAAGAACGGCCCCGACCCCGCGCAAGGGCCGATTCTGCCCAAGAAATGCGCTGCGGCGCGGCGTTCTAGGGCTTCTTCACCCGGGGCAGGACCTCGCGCCCGAAGATCTCGAGCGAGCGCATGATGTCCTTTTGCGCCAGCGAGCCGAAATCGACGATCATCGCCGCCTGGGTGATGCCGGCCGCTTCGAGCTCGGCGATTCGGGCCAGCGCCTGCTCGGGCCCGCCCATCAGCACCCGGCCGGGATAGTAGACGTCGAACCCCAGCCCCTTCTGGGCACTCTCGCGCCGGTCGTAGCCCTTGTAGGCCGTGGGATCGGGCGGCTTGCGCGCCGCCTCGACGCCGGCCGCGGAATATTCGGCCATCGGCCCCTCGACGATCGCCTTGAGCCGCGCGTCGTCCGCGCGCTCGAGAAAATGCGCGTGATAGGCGCAGCACACTTCGTGATCCCCGACGCGGCGCCCGTATTTCCGGAGCGCCTCGCGATACCAGCCGATGCGCTCTTTCGCGAGCGGGTGATCGACGTGATAGGCGACGTAGAGCAGGTTGTGGCCCTCTTTGGCCGTCCAGTCGAAGCTTTCGGGCGACATCAGGCAGGCGACCCAGATCGGCGGATGCGGCTTCTGGTAGATGGGCGGCAGGATCGGCAGGTCGCGCATCTCGGGCCGGAATTTGCTCTTGAACTGGAGCGGCCCGCCGGCCCAGGCGCGCTTGACGAGATCGACGCCCTCTTCCACCCGCTCGCGGCTCGCCTTCATGTCGACGCCGAACGCGTCGAACTCGTCGCGGATGAAGCCGCGCCCGACTCCGAAATCGAAGCGGCCTTCCGAAAGCTGATCGAGCGTCGCGCCCTGCTCGGCGACCCGCACCGGATCGTTGATCGGCAGCACCGTCGCGCCGGTGCCAAGGCGGATGCGCTTCGTCTTCGCCGCCAGATAGGAGAGGAAGGCGTAGTTCGACGGGATCAGCCCGCCATGGCGCACGAAATGGTGCTCGACGAGCCACACGTAGTCGATGCCGATCTGATCGGCGTAGACGACCTGCTCGACGATGTTGCGGTAGTGCGTCTGCGCGTCGCGCGCGCTCGGAATGTAGGTGGGCAGATAGAACAGGCCGAATTTCATCGCTCGCTCCCGCGCGCCGTCGTCATCGTCATTTTACGGCCTTGTCGATTCAAGCCAACGGCGAATCGGCGCGTCAGATTTTTCCGCTGCGCGGGAAGCCCTGCGGCGGCAGGCGGCCGGCCTGCGCGCGCTGGCCGATCCAGTCCTTGAGCTCGGCCTTGGCATAGACGCGCGACTTCGAGCCGGTCTTCACCTCGAGGCCCCGATCGAGCGCGAACACCTTCACGTCGGCGAGCCCGCCCTGCTTGAACTTCTGCAGGGTAATGCCGCGGCCGCGATTCATCTCGGGCAGCTCGGCGATCGGGAAGATCAGCAGCTTGCGGTTCTCGCCGAGCGCGGCGATGTGGTCGCCGGCGGCCGGCGTGCAGACGCGGCCGGTGACGCCCTCGGCGAGATTGAGCGCCTGCTTGCCGGCGCGCGTCTGCGCCGCCACCTCTTTCTCCGGCACGATGAAGCCGCGGCCGTCGCTCGACGCCACGAGCAGCTTGCGCTCGGGATCGTGCACGAACAGCGCCACGATCTCGTGCTCGTTGCCGAGGTCGATCGAGAGCCGCACCGGCTCGCCGTGCCCGCGCCCGCGCGGCAGTTTCTCGACCGGCAGCGTGTAGAACTTGCCGTCGCTGCCGAACAGCAGCAGGCGGTCGGTGCTCTGCGCGTGCAGCAGGAAGCGCAGCGCATCGCCTTCCTTGAACTGGAGCGAGCCTGCGTCCTCGAGATGGCCGCCGAGCGCGCGGATCCAGCCTTTCTCGGAGCAGATCACCGTCACCGGCTCCTTCTCGACCGGCGCCGCGATCTCGGCCACCTCGATCGCCGGCGCCTCGCCGCGCTTCGTGCGGCGCTTGCCGAGCGGCGTCTTCGGCCCGAACGCCTCGCGCAGCTCCGCGATCTGCGTGCCGAGCGTCTGCCACTGCTTCTTCTCGCTGCCGACGAGGCCCTTCAGCTCGCCCTGCTCTTTCGTCAGCTCGCTGATCTCGCGCTTGATCTCGATCTCGTCGAGCTTGCGCAACTGGCGCAGGCGCATGTTCAGGATCGCCTCGGCCTGCGCCTCGGTGATCTTGAACCGCTTCATCATCACCGGCTTCGGCTCGTCTTCGCGCCGGATGATGCGGATCACCTCATCGAGATTGATGTAGGCGACCATGTAGCCTTTGAGGATCTCGAGCCGCTCGGCGATCTTCCTGAGCCGGAACTCGCTGCGCCGGATCAGCACTTCGCGGCGGTGATCGAGGAACGCGCGCAACACTTCGCCGAGGTTCATCACCTTCGGCGATTTGTCCTTGTCGAGCACGTTCATGTTGAGCGAGACGCGCGTTTCGAGATCGCACGACTTGAACAGGTGCTCCATCAGCACCGGCGCCTCGACGTTGCGGCTCTTGGGCTCGAGCACGAGGCGGATGTCTTCCGCCGATTCGTCGCGCACGTCACCGAGCAGCGGCAGCTTCTTCTCCTGCAGCAATTCGGCGATGCGCTCGACGAGGCGCGATTTCGGCACCTGATAGGGAATCTCGGTGACGACGACGACGTAGCCGCCGCCCTTCGTCTTCTCCACTTCCCATTTCGCGCGCAGGCGGAAGCTGCCCTTGCCGGTCTTGTAGGCCTCGACGATGTTGTCGAACGGCTCGACGATCTCGCCGCCGGTCGGGAAATCCGGCCCCGGCATGCGGTTGACGAGCTCGCGGATCGAGACCTTCTCGCCCTTCAGTTTCTCCTTCTCGATCAGCCGCTCGAGCGCGTCGCAGATCTCGGCGACGTTGTGCGGCGGAATGCTCGTCGCCATGCCGACCGCGATGCCGGCGGCGCCGTTGGCGAGCAGGTTCGGGAAATTCGCGGGCAGCACGACCGGCTCGCTGCCCTCGCCGTCGTAGGTGCTGCGGAAATCGACGGCGTCTTCGTCGATGCCCTCGAGCAGGCGCTGCGCCACGTCGGTGAGGCGCGCCTCGGTGTAGCGCATCGCGGCCGGGTTATCGCCGTCGATGTTGCCGAAATTGCCCTGGCCGTCGACCAGCGGATAGCGGACCGCGAAATCCTGCGCGAGGCGCACCATCGCGTCGTAGATCGAGGCATCGCCGTGCGGGTGGTACTTGCCCATCACGTCGCCGACGATGCGCGCGCATTTCTTGAACGCGGTCTGCGGATCGAGCCGCAATTCGCGCATCGCATAGAGCAGGCGGCGGTGAACCGGCTTCAGGCCGTCGCGCACGTCGGGCAGCGACCGCGACATGATCGTGGAAAGCGCATAGGCGAGGTAGCGCTCGCCCAGGGCGTCGGCCAGCGGCGCATCGCGGAGTTCGGCGGCAAACGGAAGATCGTCAGGCATGGCTCGGGATCATTTTGCTAAATATAGGCGCTCAACGCGCAAAAACGTCAATAGGTTGGAATGTCGGCGCCCGGCATGGGCCGGCGCGGACTACGCCCTCGCAAGCCGTTCCGCGAGGCGCACGCGAGCGGCGGGCAGGCCCTTGCCGTGCGGCGCGAACACGTGGCGCTCGAGGAAATACCCGGTCAGCGCCAGCCCCTGCCCGACGTCGCCGCGCTCGGGCCGAGCCTCCGGCGTTGCCTCCGTGATCAGGAAGCGCGGCAGCGCCAGCAGCCTGTCGCGCCACGCCTCGCCGGCCGAAAGCGAGACGGCGCGGCCGGTCTTGGGCGAGACGAAAGCGAGATTGTCGTTCGTGCCGGTGGCCGCGCAGCGCGCGAGATCGAGCCCGAATCCCAGCGACGCGAGCAGACCCAGCTCGAAGCGCACATAGTCCGGCGCCCAGTCCTCGGCCGTCGCGGCGGCAGCGAGCGCCGCGATCAGCGACGACAGGCTCTCGAACACGTCGCCATGCGGCTCGCGCTCCGGCAGCGCGGCCTCGGCCAGCGCCGCCGCCGCGGACAGCGCCGCGAGCTTGCCGCCATTGTCGAGCAGCGCCGCCGCCGTTCCGGTCACCATCTCGCACGAGAAATTGCCGAGATGCTCGGCGAGCCGCGCGCGCCAATGCGCCGCGACGAGATTGCCGGGCTGATACATTCCGCGCGCGCGCGACGACGCGCCGCCGCGCACGAGCCCGGCATGGCGCCCGTGCTGTTCGGTGAGCAGCTGCACGATCACCGACGTCTCGCCGTGCCGGCGCGCCGAAAGAACGATGCCGCGGTCGCTCCAGTCCAGCATCCGGGTCAGGGTTTCCGAACCCACCACCAGCGCGGTCTTCG
>CAZUYG010000257.1:0-5570 GCA_964624265.1 uncultured Candidatus Odyssella sp. | reverse complement strand
GGTGTCTCGCCGGCGGCGGTTGGTCACTACCGCCTGCGTCCGCCGGTGAAGCCCCTGACGTTGGGCGAACTCGCGGGCCTCCCCGCGAGCAACGCAGCCATGAAAACGGTCGCGCGCGATTGAGCAGGGCCGCGCGGCCGTGCCATGATGCGCCGATGCGCGACTATTGGCTCAGCAAGCTGTTCTACGACGTGCAGTCGAACGCGGCGGAATACCGCGCCGACCGCGCGAAATTCCTCGCCCGCTACCCGCTGAAACCCGAGGTGCAGCAGGCGCTGCTGCGCGACGACGTCGGGTTCCTCGCGCAGCGCGTGAACCCCTATCTCCTGCGCTTCTATTTCGGCGCCGCCGGCATGAAGGACGACGAGTTCATCCGGCGCCTGCGGGAGAGCGCGCCCGCGAAGGAGCCCGCGCATGGCTGAGCTCGTCGAGGTGATGGCGGCCAGCCACGGTCCGCTGATCCAGCGCGACTGGCACGCGGTGACGCCGGCGCACAAGCAGCGCCTGACGGCGGCGTTCGAGGCGCTCGGCGCGCGCCTCAATCGCGCGAAGGCCGACGTCATCGTCGTCGTCTCGCCCGATCACTGGATCAACTTCTTCATCGACAACCTGCCCGCGATCTGTATTGGCGTGGGCGAGGAGCACGACGGGCCGCCCGAGCCGTTCCTGAAGGATTTTCCGTGGCGCCCGGTGCCGGGTCATGCGGGCCTCGCGAACCACATCTATTCCACGGCGCTCGCCAACGAATTCGAGCCCGCGGTGTCGCACCGCATGAAGCTCGATCACGGCTTCTGCATTCCGCTGTGGCGCATGAACCCGTCGCCGCTGCCGCGCATCGTGCCGATCGTGGTCAACACGCTCGAGCCGCCCATGCCGCGCGTCTCGCGCTGCCTCGCCTGGGGCAAGCTCGTCGCGAAGGCGGTCGCGTCGTATCCCGAAAATCTGCGCGTGGCGGTGCTCGCCACCGGCGGCCTGAGCCACTCGATCGGCGAGCCGACGATGGGCGCCATCGACGAGGCGTTCGACCGGCGCTGCATCGCCGCGTTCGACGACGGCCGCGAGAAGCCGCTCGTTGAATTCCTCGAGGCCGAGATGGACGGCGCCGGCAACGGCTCGCACGAATGCCGCAACTGGGTCGTCGCGCACGGCGCCGCCGGCAGCCGCGGGTTCTCGCTGGTCGACTACGTGCCGGTGCCCGAAGTGTATGTCGGCTGCGGCTTCGCGGCGTGGAATTTCCGCTGAGGCGGAAGCGCTAGTCCTTCTCCGAGCCCGGCGCGCGCATCGACCAGATGGCGCTCATCAGCACGCCCTTGGCGCGCGGCAGCGTGAGGAAGGTGAGCGCGAGCGTCGATCCGCACCAGAGCACGAGCGACATCCACATCGGCCAGGTGAGCTGCGGCTCGATCCACAGGATGAACGGCGCCAGCACGTGCCCGACCACGAGGATCGTGAGCCACGGCGCCGCATCGTCGGAGCGGATGTGCTTGTAGGCCTCGCCGCACGCCGCGCAGCGATCCACCTGCTTCAAGTACGATGCGAACAGCCGCCCGCCGCCGCAGTTCGGACAGCGCCCGAACAGGCCGCGCCGCAATGCCAGCATCAGCGCCGGCCGTTCCCGCTCGATCGTCTGCATATGACCGCCTTGCCTGCGCGGACGATATGACACCGCCCCGGCGGCCGCGAAAGGGGGTGCGGCGACTTTCCCGCCGGGCGCGAAAGCCGGGCCGGCGCGGCTACAGCGTCACGCCCGGCAGCCAGAGCGAAATCGCCGGAATGTAGGTGACGAGCAGGAGCACGATGACCATGGCCACGTAGAACGGCCAGATCTCGCGCGTGACCTGCTCGATCGACACCTTGCCGACGGCGCATCCGACGAACAGCGTCGAGCCTACCGGGGGCGTCACGAGGCCGATGCCGAGATTGACCAGCATGATCATGCCGAAATGCACCGGATCGACGCCGAACTTCAGCACGACCGGCAGCAGGATCGGCGTGCAGATGAGGATCAGCGGCGCCATGTCCATCAGGCAGCCGAGCACCAGCAGCATGATGTTGATCATCAGCAGGATGACGATCTTGTCTTCCGAGATGGTGAGGAAGAACGCCGTCACCTTCGCCGGCAGCTGCATCAGCGCCATGATGTAGCCGAAGCTCGACGCGAAGGCGATCAGCATCATCACCATCGCCACCGTCTTGGCCGTGCGGTGCACGAGATGCGGCAGGTCGCGCCACCGGTAGTCGCGATAGACGAGCATCGTGACCAGGAACGCGTAGACGCAGGCGACCGCGGCCGATTCGGTGGCGGTGAAGACGCCGCCGAGGATGCCGCCGAGGATGATCACCATCGTGCCGAGGCCCCACAGCGCCTCCAGCGCCATCTTGATCGCCTGGCGGAACGGAATGAGCTCGCCGCGCGGATAGTCGTGCCGGCGCGCCATGAACAGGCACAGCGCGATCAGCGACACGCCCAGCAGCAGGCCGGGGAAGACGCCGGCCACGAACAGGTGCGCGATCGAGATCGTGCCGCCCGCGGCGAGCGAGTAGATGACGGCGTTGTGGCTGGGCGGAATCAGGATCGCCTGGACCGAGCCGCAGATCGTCACGTTCGTCGCGAACACGCGCGGATAGCCGGCCTTCACCATGCGCGGAATCATCACCGAGCCGATCGAGGCCGTGTCGGCCACCGACGAGCCCGAGATCGCGCCGAAGAACGTGGAGGCGAGCACGTTGACGAGCGAAAGACCGCCGCGGATGAAGCCGACGAGGACGTTGGCGAAGGCCACGAGGCGCCGGGCCATGCCGCCTTCGGCCATGATCGCGCCGGCCAGCACGAAGAACGGGATGGCAAGCAGCGAGAACTTGCTCACGCCGTCCGAAATCTTGAGCATCACCGCTTCGAGCGGCAGATCGATGTAGATCGCGCCGGCGAGAGCCGCGAGGCCCAGCGCGTAGGCCACCGGCACGCGCAGCGCGACGAACAGGAACATGCTGCCGAGGAGAACGAAGCCCTCCATTGCCCGCCCCTCAGCTCGCTTCGGCGGGTTCGCGATACATGAGCGAATCGCGCGGCGGCGGCCCGAGCCAGGCGCGCTCGAAGATGAAGAGCAGCGTGATCGCGCCGCCCAGCGGGATCGGCAGATAGGTGATGCCCACGGACAGCCAGGGAAACTCGGCGATCACCTGGTTCCACGTCGTCCCGACGAGCAGGAAGCCCCAATACACCATGAAGACCGCGAGCACCGCCACCAGCAGCTCGGCGATGCCGTGCACGATGCGCCGATAGGGCTGGCGCAGCGCGTCGGAAAACATGGTCACGCTGATGTGGATCCCGGCGCGGTAGCAGGCCGCGCCGGCGAAGAAGGTGAACAGGATCATCAGCAGCACCGCCATCGGTTCGGGCCAGGCGGATCCCCGATTCAGGACGTATCGCGTATAGACGCCCCACGGGATCACGACCGTCATGATCGTGATGGCGATGCCCGCGACGACCATGCAGGCCAGATACAGGGCATCCATCGCCCTGCGATACGCTGTCTTCATCGCGGCCCGGCCCCCGATGGATCGGCGAAAAAGAAAGCCGGCTCGAACGGCATCCCGGTCGAGCCGGCTCGAATGGCCCGCGCTCGGGCGCCTAGCTGACCGCGTTGATGCGCTTGATCAGATCGGCGTATTTCGCGCCGTACTTGTCCCACACCGGCTTGACGGACGCCTGGAACGCCTTCTTGTCCACGTCGGTGACGAGCGTGATCCCGGCGGCCTTGATCTTGTCCACCGCTTCCTTCACCCGCGCGTCCCACAGCTTGCGCTGTTCGAACTGCGCCTCGGTGGCGAATTTCTGGATCATCTCCTGATCGGCCTTCGGCAGCGTGTCCCACACCTTGCGCGAGAAGACGAGGATTTCGGGGATGATCAGGTGCTGGGTCATCGAGAAGAACTTCGCCACCTGGAAGTGATTCTGGGCGATGAAGGTGGGCTCGTTGTTCTCCGCGCCGTCGACGACCTTGGTCTGCATCGCGTTGTAGAGCTGGTCGAAGCCCATCGCGATGCCGTTGCCGCCCATCGCGTTCATCGTGTCGACGAAGATCGGATTGCCCATCATGCGGATCTTGAGGCCCTTGAGATCCTCGGGCTTCCGCACCGCCTTGTTCGTGTAGACGTTGCGCGATCCCGCATCCATCCAGCAGAGGCAGATCAGGTTGGTGCGCGGGTTGGAGTTGATCTTCGCGCGCATCTCCTTGCCGATTTCGCCGTCGATGACCTTCCGCATGTGGGCTTCGTCGCGGAACACGAACGGCATGTTGAACACGTTGAGCTCGTCGACGATCGTGCCGACCGGGCCGACGCTGATGCGCGCATAGTGCAGCGCACCCACCTGCGCCTGCTCGATCATCTCCTTCTCGCCGCCGAGCTGCATCGACGGGAACATCTGGATCGAAAGCCGGCCGTTCGTCGCCTGTTCGAGCTTCTTGCCCATCCGCACCACGGCCTCGACCGTGGGGTAGCCGAGCGGGTGCACGTCGCTCGCCTTCATCACCATCTTCTGCTGCGCGAAAGCCCGCGTGCCGAGCCCGAAGCCGGCCGCGCCCACGGCGGCGCTGGCCACGCCCATGCGAATGACATCACGACGCTTCATGTGGTTTCCTCCCGTTTGTTTGCTCTTCGCGTTCGCCGCCGGCGCAAGGCGCCGGAGCCGCGCGGTTTGATCTTGTCCGGCTGGCCCTTCGCCCGCCAAGCCCCTAAGACTCGGCTTCGATTGACCGTCCGTTCTCTTGCGTGCTAGTCATCATACAATACGATGACCATACGTCATACGAGCGTAGCATTGCCGCGATCCACTGACAAGCTTTCCCTGAGGCCGCTCTCCCCGCCGCGCAACCTCACGCGCGAGGCGGTGGACCGCCTTGCCGCCGAGATCACGAGCGGCAATTTGCAGCCCGGCGCGCGCCTTCCCACCGAGCAGGAGATGATGAGCGCGATGGGCGTGAGCCGCACCGTCGTGCGCGAGGCGGTGGCCGCGCTGCGCGCCGAGGGCCTCATCGTCACGCGCCAGGGCGTGGGCGCGTTCGTCGCCGCCGGCGTGATGCGCCGCCCGTTCCGCATCGACCCCGAGGGGCTGCGCTCGCTGGCCGAGGTGCTGAACGTGATGGAACTGCGCCTCGGCGTCGAAGTGGAATCCGCCGGGCTCGCCGCCGAGCGCGCCTCGCCGCAGCATCTGCGCGCCATCGCCGATGCGCTCAAATCCATCGACCGGGCGATCGAGCGCGACGAATCGGCCATCGACGAGGATTACGCGCTGCACATGACGATCGCCGAAGCCACCGGCAACGGGCATTTCGTCCGTTTCCTCGAATATCTCGGCCGCTACATCATTCCGCGCCAGAGCGTGCGCGTGGAATCGGGCCGCATCTCGGGCCAGCGCGCCTACCTCGAGAAGATCCAGGGCGAGCATCGCGCGATCGTTTCCGCGATCCGCAACCGCGACGCGGCCGGCGCGCGCGAGGCGATGCGGCGCCATCTGACGAGCGGACGCGAGCGCTACCGCAAGCTCGCGGCGGCGGAAACCGAAGCAT
>CAZUYG010000256.1:0-5589 GCA_964624265.1 uncultured Candidatus Odyssella sp. | reverse complement strand
CGCCGAGGCCGAGATGGCCGACATAGGGCTCGGACGTCACGAACGTCATCGGCACCTTGTCGCGAATCCGGCGCCGGCGGAGATCGGTGTCGAGGATCATCGCGTATTCGTAGGCCGGGCCGAAGCACGACACGCCCTGCGTGGCGCCGACCACGATCGGGCCGGGGTTCGCGACGAAGGCGCGCCACGCCTCTTCCGCGCGCAGCGCGTGATCGACGGTGCAGATCGATTGGGTGTTGGCCTCGGGCCCCAGCCCCGGGATTTCGTCGAAGGCCAGCTCGGGCCCGGTGGCGATGATGAGGAAGTCGTAGTCGACGAAGCCGCCGTCCTTGAGCCGGATGCGATTCTGCTCCGGCTCGACGCGCTCGGCACCGGTGGAAACGAAGCCGATGCCCATTTTCGCGAGCAGCGGCGGCAGCGCGAGCTCGACGTCGGCGCGCTTGCGCCAGCCCACCGCGACCCAGGGATTGGAGGGCGTGAACTGGAACGTGCCGGTGTTGGAGACGACCGTGAGCCGGTCGCCGGGCCGGAGCTGGTCTTTCATCTCGAAGGCCATCGGCATGCCGCCGAGGCCGCTGCCGAGGATCACGATATGCGCCATGGAGGTCCTCCCGTTTGTGCGTGACGTGTGCGGCACTTTCGACTATTCTAATATTCGAGATTTCGAATATATAGGGGACCGAGTGTCGCGGGGCGCGCCGCGGAAGACCGGCCGAGAGGCCCCGCGCCGGGTTGACGTGCGTCAAGGAAACGGCGCCGCGGCGGGCCGAAGGTGCCGCTCGCGGACGCGAAGGGGGAGAAGAATGAGAGTGGCGAAGATGCGAAACCGAACCATCCGCGCCGGCGGCGCGGCGTTCCTCGCGGCGCTGATGGCCGGCGGCGCCGCGCGGGCGGAGGAATTCGCGGTGGCGCCCCGCCCGATCGAGGACCTGAAGGCGGTGTTCGGCACCGTCGAGAGCGTCAAGACGGCGCCCGCGCGCGCGCGCATCGGCGGCACACTGTCCGATCTTGCCATCATCGAAGGCGAGCGGGTCGAAGCCGGCAAGAAGCTCGCCCGCGTCAACGATCCCAAGCTGGCGCTGCAGATCTCGGCGCTCGAGGCCAAGGTGCGCTCGCTCGAGGCGCAGCGCGAACTGGCCGACACGGAGCTCAAGCGCGCGCGCGAATTGCGGACCACCGGCGCCGCCACGCAGGCCCGCCTCGACGCCGCCGAAACCAACCTCGACGTCGTGCGCGGCCAGCTCGCCGCCGCCGTCGCCGAGCGCGCCGTCGTCGGCCAGCAGCAGGCCGAAGGCGACGTGATCGCGCCGGTCTCGGGCCGCATCCTGAAAGTGAAGGCGATCAACGGCACCGTCATGATGTCGGGCGAGACCGTCGCCGAGATCGCCACCGACACCTACGTTCTCCGCATCACCGTGCCCGAGCGCCACGCCCGCTTCATGCGCGCCGGCGGCCGCGTCATGGTCGGCGAGCGCGGACTGGCCGAAGACCAGCCGTTGCGGGAAGGCCGCATCCGCCTCGTCTATCCCGAAATGCGCGACGGCCGCGTCGTCGCCGACGCCGAAGTCACCGGCCTCGGCGACTATTTCGTCGGCGAGCGCACGCGCGTCTTCGTCGCCACCGGCACCCGCCCCGCCATCGTCATCCCGCCCGCCTACATCATCCGCCGCTTCGGCCTCGCCTTCGTGCGCCTGAAGACCGGCGGCGAAGTCGTCGTCCAGCCCGGCATGCCGGCCGAGAGCGGCGTCGAAATCCTGTCCGGCCTCCAGGCCGGCGACGTTCTGGTGCGGCCGTGAAGCTCGGTCTCTCCGGAAACCTCACGCGGGCCTTCATCGGCTCGCCGCTGACCCCGCTGCTGCTGGCCGCCGCCATCGTCGTCGGCCTGCTGGCGCTCGTCTCGCTGCCGCGCGAGGAGGAGCCGCAGATCAGCGTGCCGCTGGTCGACATTCTCGTCACCGCCAACGGCCTCAAGGCCGACGACGCGGTCGAACTCGTCACCAAGCCGCTCGAGATCATCGTCAAGAGCGTGCTCGACGTCGAGCACGTCTATTCGCAGACGGTCGACGACCGCGTGGTCGTGACCGCACGCTTCAAGGTGGGGACCGACGAGGACGAGGCGATCCTGCGCATCCACGAAAAGGTGCGCGCGAGCTTCGACCGCATCCCCACCGGCATTCCCGAGCCGCTGATCGTCAAGCGCGGCATCAACGACGTCGCCATCCTCGCGCTGACCCTCGCGCCGAAGCCCGGCACGGATACGCGCTGGAACGACAACGCGCTGTTCCAGATCGCCGAGAAGCTCCAGGCGGAGCTTTCCAAGGTCGAGGATGTCGGCCTCACCTATGTCGTCGGCGGGCGCGCGGACCAGATCCGCATCGAGCCCGATCCCGAGAAGCTGACGCAATACGGCATCACGCTGAAGCAGCTGATCGACAAGGTGGAAGGCGCCAACCGCGCGCTTCAGATCGGCGCGGTGCGCGATCGCAACCGCAGCCTCGACGTAACCGCGGGGCGCACGCTGCAGAACCCGGCCGATATCGGCCTGCTGCTCATCACCTCCAGCGACGGACGCCCGGTCTATGTCCGCGACGTGGCGCGCGTCATCGTCGGCGCGAAGCCCGAGGAGCGGCGCGCCTGGCACTTCGCCAAGCTCAAGGACGGCTCGCTCGACATGCGCCCGGCCGTCACGCTCGCGCTCGCCAAGCGCAAGGGCGCCAATGCCGTGGTGCTGGCCGAGGCCCTGCTCGACCGGCTGGCGAAGGTGCAAGGCGCCATGGTCCCGGCCGACGTGGCCGTGACGGTCACGCGCAACTACGGCGAGACGGCGGCGGAAAAGGCCGACGAGCTGCTGCTCCACCTCGGCATCGCCGCTGTTTCGATCGCGCTGCTCGTCGTGTTCACGCTCGGCTGGCGCGAGGGCATCGTCGTGCTCGTCGTCGTGCCGACCACGATCCTGCTGACGCTCTTCGCCTCCTGGCTGATGGGCTACACGATCAACCGCGTCAGCCTGTTCGCGCTGATCTTCTCGATCGGCATCCTCGTCGACGACGCGATCGTCGTGATCGAGAACGTCGTGCGCCACTGGAACATGCGCGACGGCCGCACGCGAACGCAGGCCGCCATCGACGCCGTGGCCGAGGTCGGCAACCCGACGATCATCGCCACGCTCACCGTCGTCGCCGCGCTGCTGCCGATGATGTTCGTCTCGGGGCTCATGGGCCCCTACATGAGCCCGATCCCGATCAACGCCTCGGCGGCGATGCTGTTCTCGTTCTTCGTCGCCGTGGTGGTCACGCCGTGGCTGATGTTGCGCATGCAGCGGCGCGGCGCGCTCGCTGGCGGCGGCCACGAGCACGGCCACGGACACGACGGCGGCGCGCTCGGGCGGCTCTACCGCCGGGTGGCGGTGCCGCTGCTCAAGAGCCGCCGGCGCGCGAAAATCTTTCTCGCCGCCGTCACCGGCGCCACGCTGGTGTCGTGCATCGCGTTCTACACCCGCGACGTCACCGTGAAGCTGCTGCCGTTCGACAACAAGTCGGAGCTCCAGGTCGTCGTCGACCTGCCCGAGGGCTCGAGCCTCGAGGCCACGGAGCGCGTGCTGATGCAGGCCGCGCAGCGCTTGAAGGACGTGAAGGAGCTGGCCACGATCCAGGCCTATGCCGGCACCGCGGCGCCGTTCAACTTCAATGGCCTCGTGCGGCACTATTATCTGCGCGCCCGCTCCAACCAGGGCGACCTTCAGCTCAATCTGCTGCCCAAGGGCGAACGCAGCCGCGAGAGCCACGAGATCGCGCTCGACGTGCGCAAGCGTCTGGCCGGCCTCGCGCTGCCCGAGGGCACGCGCATCAAGGTGGTCGAGGTGCCGCCGGGCCCGCCGGTGCTGGCGACGCTGCTGGCCGAAATCTACGGCCCGACCGCCGAGGCGCGGCGCGATACGGTGGCCCGCCTGCGCGACATCTTCCGGTCGGTCGATTTCATCGTCGACGTCGACGATTCGCTCGGCCGCGTGCCCGAGCGCGTGCGGCTCGTGGTCGATCAGGAGAGCCTCGAATTCCACGGCGTCGAGCAGGGCCACGTGTTCGACACGATCCAGGCGCTCATGGGCGGAGTCCGCGTCGGCTATTCGCACCGCGGCGCCGAAGTCTATCCCATGGAAATCACGATCCGCCTGCCGCGCGCGAGCCTCGCGCTCGGCGAGCGGCTGCTGGCCACGCCGGTGCCGGCCAAGAACGGCGTCGTCGAACTGGGCGACGTGGTTCATGTCAAGCGCGAGCAGGCCTCGCTGCCGATCTTCCGCCGCAACGGCCGCTATGCCGAGATGGTGATGGCCGAACTCGCCGGGCGCTACGAGGCGCCGATCTACGGCATGCTCGCGATCGAAGACGCGATCGCCAAGGCCAAATGGGGGCCGCTCGGCCCGCCGGCCGTCAGCTATCACGGACAGCCGGAGAACGAAAAGAAGCTCACCCTCCTCTGGGATGGCGAGTGGGAGGTGACGTTCGTCACGTTCCGCGACATGGGCGCGGCCTTCGCGGTGGCGATCCTCGCGATCTATCTGCTCGTCGTCGGCCAGTTCGGCAGCTTCCGCCTGCCGCTGCTGATCCTGGTGCCGGTGCCGCTCACCCTGGTCGGCATCGTGATCGGCCACTGGCTGTTCGGCGCGGCCTTCACCGCCACCTCGATGATCGGCTTCATCGCGCTGGCCGGCATCATCGTGCGCAACTCGATCCTGCTGGTCGATTTCATCCAGGCGCGGCGCCGCGAGGGCGCGCCGCTGCGCGAGGCGCTGATCGAGGCCGGCGCGATCCGCTTCAAGCCGATCGTGCTGACGGCGGCCGCGGCGATGATCGGCGCGTCGTTCATCCTGTTCGACCCGATCTTCCAGGGCCTCGCGATCTCGCTGCTGTTCGGCCTCGCCTCGTCGACGGCGCTGACCGTGCTCGTCATACCGGCGATCTATGTCTGGCTGCGCGACGATGCCCGGAAGGCGCCGCCCGCGCCGCCGGCCGCCACGGAAGCGGCGCCCGGCCCGCTGCCCGCCGGCCCCGCCCCATGACGTGCACCGGCGGCGGCGCCTAGAGCCGCGTCTCGATCACGACGAACCAGTTGCGCACGGCGGGATCGAACGCGCGCGGCTGGGGATTGATGAGGTGGCCGTTGAAATCGGTCATCAGCGCGCGCTTCGCGACGGAGTTCGAGAGATTGCCGCCGACCACCGCGATCCATCCGTCGCGCACGTCGACGACGATGTCGCAGTGCGAGGCGTAGTTGCGGTCGGGCTGGCGGTCGTAGTCGACGCCCCCTTCGAGCGAATTGCAGACGAGATCGCCCGGCCGCGGCGCGTATTCGGTCAGGCGCCGCGCCCAGAAATGGCCGCTGCGCCGCTCGCGGTTCTGCGTCGCGATCCTGATGTAGTGCGCGTGCGAGCCGGTGCCCGGCCACGACGAATCGGCCCCCGCCTCCTTCATCACGTAGCTGACGAAGGCGCCCGACCAGGCGGCGCGGCTCTCGCGTCCGGTCGCGATCTTCCAGTAATGCGCGACCCATTCGGCGTAGCCGGAATGATTCTCCTTGGGTCCGCGCCGATGC